>CAZVEH010000014.1:0-51379 GCA_964625775.1 uncultured Legionella sp.
TGCCACACGACAGGAGATCCCTCGCTGCGCTCGGGATGACGTGGGGAGTTACTATTTTTGTTTTATATGGTGATTTTTGATCCATAATGGGGTTGATATTCAGGAATAAGATATCGTCTGGTTTTGATGATAATTGGGGAAAGTGACGTGCTAGCCCGCTGTATTTCAATTGATTTTGAGAAATATCTTGTGTTTTTGTCATCAACATAGCCGTTATATCACCCACAAAATTAGGGTAGAGTGTGGTTAAGGGATAAAATAAGACAGGATGTCGACGCAGGAAGCGTAATTTCCACCATATCTTAGCCGCAAGGATGCGGCCCTTATCTCTCTTCATTCACACCCTATGTTTCTTATCGCCAAGCCGCATTTGATAGCATGCCAAGGTTTGCGTCAAAGATAAAATTACGTGTCCTAACCAGCGCAATCATTTGGGATAAAATCAATATACAGTAAATCTCTCTTCTCTTCGCCCATACGGGCAAAGAGAACAGGGCAAGATCATGTGTGTCTATAAATAACTCAAATAGCCGCCGTCCCGCTTTATGCGCGGGATCCAGAGATCTTGCTAAATTCCTGGATCCCGCGGACGAGCCGCGGGACGTAGTAAATTGGTCATTGGTTGCAAATTAAATTCCAATCGAGCATTTATTTAACACAAATGCGGTTGCCCTGGCAAAGAGAAGAGAGATGCCGAGCTTGACTTTATAAGGTATGCAAATGCTCTTTGGGTGCATCAGAGAATTGAGTTGCTATCTGATGAACCGCAGAGGACCACATACCTAAAGACCAGTTTTGTACAGCAGCGGCCATATGATGTGCTGTATCAGTCACTTGCGTAGTGGTTGTTTCGAGCAAATAGGAGCCTTCGTCTACGAGCTCGCCCATCAGTTGATCTGCGAATGGGGTCATGAGCACAGGATCAGAGTGTTCTGCTCTTAATGCGAGCGCTTTTTTCCTTTCTTCATGTCGTTCTTTGTCGCAAATCGTGTCGGGCAGCTCATGGAAGGAAAGCGCGGTTCCTTCTGCCAAAATTGGCTCGAATGCGTCATTGGTAATTTGCTTCACCAGACCGTCATATAAGCTGTAATTTAATGCCCAGTAAATCGTTTGAGTGAGCAAAAACACGCTGATTGGAATGCCTAATGCATACAGGGTTGCTGATGTCAGACACGCAGCGATGACGCCACCTATGATGCCTAAAGTAGGCAGGCTGGCGCAGTAAATTGCATCATACTTTAGTTTTAATTGCTGATTTTTTGCAATGGTTCTTCGATAACTTTTGGTATTAAGCTCTTCCTGGCTTACCTGAGCCGATAAACACGACAATGCTTCGTTAACGGTTTTAACCTCATGATCATCTAGGTCTACATCACCCACTGTATCGAGGAGAAACTGATAGGATGTGCGAGTTATAAAAGTATTCATCGCCGTCGTTGGGGTGTTCAAACTGTTGAGTGCGAAGATTTCTTGGTAGAATTTATTTAGAAAAGCACGTAATGTTTCTTTTTGTGGATTATCCGTTGATTTTTCATAAGCTTTTTCGATTTTTTTATAATAATCGATAGCATGCCGCATAAGATGGATACGCTGTTTTTTGGCATTTACTTGAGCATCTTCTTTGCTGCTTTCTGTAAAATAAGTGAATAAACTCATCATAGCTATGCCTCACTTGTCTCAAAGTTTGATCATAACATGCACAGAATTTATTTGCAATAAATTTGTACAGATGGTTTTTTTTGCTGTCTTTTGGTTAAAAATGAAAACTCATGGCTGCGAACACGGTTTCAATTGTAATCAAGACAATAATAATAACCTCAAGATGATGAGAGTGTCTGTTTTCAAGGTAACTATTAAACATATCGAAAATTTCATTCAAAGTATCCAGTCGATGATTAATGGCATTGACCCTACGTTGAATATGTAAGTAGCGCTCGAGCATGATGTAGTACTCTTCTAGCGTAGGGTGCTGCCAAAAATACTTGGGGTGATATAGGAAGTTGGAAATGAGGTTCATTTCGCTTTTGGCGCCAAGAAGTTCACCGATGATTTTGCGAATTTGATTGCGGCTGACGGTCATTTGGCCTCTGGTGGATAAACTATGAATCAAAGGCGTGTATTTGTCGATCAATGCTTCTAAAATGGTTTCAAAGTACTGTAATTTGACCGATTGTGAAAAGCCATAAGAAATACTGAGCTTTAAGTCATCATTGTCTAGTGCTGTGTCGATGGTCAAGCAATCCACTTCGAAATAACCATGAGGTTCAATAGCCGTTTTATCACCGCGAAAGTAGATGAATTCATCGCGAACTTGAAAAGGAATGGGTTTTTCTGCAAACAGTTTGATGATTTCGAGATAAGGATGAATTTGGTGACGCTTGATACCCCAGGACACCACTGTTCCGTTACGAAACACAAATACCAAAATATCTTGGTGATCATCAGGCGTTAGCTTGAGTACATCGCGAAATCGTATTGCCGTATGATCTAAGCTTTCTGTCTTGTAATAGCCGTCTAAACGACTTAAATCAATTTTACTGGCAATGCAGTAAGTTAAACATTCCATCGTTATCTCGATATGGTTTGGGACTTAAACGTTTTCCTCACACAGGATTTACAGAGCATTCTGGTAGACATTTCCGTAAATCCTGTTCCTTTACACGTATTAAGTCGCTGTGGTTACGCTTCTTCGCTGCCGATAGTTTCTCGACCAGCGTATGCTTTTCTTTTGTCAATTTTGCCGCTAAGCCAATGTGGACAGACATCTAGCACTTCTGCAATTCTATCGAGTTGGTCCTCTGGAGGCAACATATGTCCAAAGATCATGGCATTAGCCATATGTCTTGTGACTGTAAACACTTTGGCAATAGCTTTGATTTTTTCATTCAAATCGTCTGGCAAATCCATCCCAGTCAATTCGCGGTTAAAGCGTTGTGAAAACACTTTAGTATGTTGCATAGTCAATCTCCCTGATTGATGAATGATACGCCAATTTGCCCTATGACGCTAAATGGTTGATGTTCTGTGCTCCATGTCCGAAAATCAACGCATTTAATTCGCATGTTAGCTAAATAGTGCGTATGTAGTCCATAAAATAAAAAACGTGTTCAGCTACACTTCTCCTTGTCTTGTTGGACTTGATAATAATTGAGGCGCAATTCTCGGGCCGCACGTACATCATCTAAACGTTTCACCGGCAAAGAATGCGGCGCGTTTTTGAGTTTTTGCGGATCCTTTTGGGCTTCTTCTAAAACAGTTTGCATGATAACAATAAACTGATCTAAAGTTTCTTTACATTCTGTCTCAGTTGGCTCGATGAGTAAACACTCTGGTACCATAATAGGAAAATAAGTGGTTGGTGCATGCACGCCAAAATCAAGCAAACGTTTGGCCAAATCCATGGCTGAAATGCCATAATTTTTTTTCTCTTGCTTTAATGTGAGTAAAAATTCATGACTGGCACGACGATTACGATAAGCAGGACTGAATCCTGCTGCGTTGAGTTGGGTTAATAAATAGTTAGCATTGAGTGTCGCATAATCGGCAATCCGGGCTAATCCTTGTTGGCCGAGCAAACGAATGTAAAAATAGGCGCGCAGCAAAATACCAACATTTCCCATGAAACAAGATAACCGACCAATGCTGCTGGGGTACATATCTTTGGTCGCAAACTGAAATCCTTTTGTTGTTTTGACCACGATTGGCATGGGTAAAAATGGGGCCAAACGAGGACCCACTGCTACGGGACCAGCCCCAGGTCCGCCGCCGCCATGGGGGGTGGCAAATGTCTTATGCAAATTCAAATGCATCACATCAAATCCCATATCGCCTGGACGCACTTTACCTATGATGGCATTGAGATTTGCCCCATCATAATACAACAAACCACCGGCATGATGGATAATATCAGCTACGTCTTTGATTTGACGCATAAACAAGCCCAAGGTAGATGGGTTGGTGAGCATGATGCCTGCTGTTTTGGGACCGGTTTTTTTGCGAAGATCGTCTAAATCGATATCGCCATCGGTATTGGAAGCCAACTCTACCACTTTATATCCGCAAATCATGGCTGAGGCCGGGTTGGTGCCATGCGCAGCGTCCGGGATTAAAAGTTCATCGCGTTGCGTGTCACCGCGTGATTGATGGTAGGCCTTGATCATTGCGACACCAGCAAACTCGCCTTGAGAGCCCGCCATTGGCGTCAAAGAAACGCCGGTCATACCGGTGATGTCCTTGAGATACTCTTGTAGTTCAAACAAAGCTTGAAGGGTACCTTGGCCATAGGCTGGAGGCGTCAAGGGATGGCGTTGTAGAAATCCTGATAAAGAAGCCGCTTTGTGAACACCTCGTGGGTTATATTTCATGGTGCAAGAACCCAGTGGATAAAATTGGGTATCGATGGAAAAATTTTTCTGAGATAACTGCGTATAGTGTCGTACTACTTGTAATTCCGAGCAAGCAGGCAACTTAGGGGGGGCAGCGCGTTGCAAGAGAGAGGGGGGAGAGTAAGGGCTGTTGATGGGGCCTGGTCCTTGAGCTCGTGCTTGTCTAGATGGCTGCGACTGTTCGAAAATCAGCATAAGCGTCCCTCGGAGCTACAAATCAAATCTTTGAGCTCATTGCAATGTTTGGCGGGCGTGAATTCTAGAAAATGATAGGTCGCAATATCGGCCAAATGGTAGGGATCAGATTTAAAAATGCTCTCCAATTGAGTTTTGTCTTGAGTCATGGCAATCACAATACTTCCCGTTCTTGGTTTCAAGGGGCCGGAAGCTAAAAACAATCCCTGCTTGTAATGGTAGTCCAAAAACTCGCGGTGGGCTTGCACATATTTGTCGACTTCGCTGAGTGGTGCAATATAAGTCAGTTGCACAATAATCATGTTGTTCCTTGGTTATTTAAGCATACTTGTAATGCGTTAACATAGCGATCAATGTCCGCTTGGTTTCGTTTTTCAGTCGCACAGATCAAAATAGTATTGTGCAAGTTTGGATAATGTTCGTCAACCGGATAACCCGCAGCAATCCCTTGTTGATGCATGGCTTCTAATACTTTTTCTACCGGCGTGTTCAATCGAATTAAAGCTTCATGAAAAAAAGGCGCTTCAAAGACCAATTCTACACCGTCGATGTTTTGTAACGCTTCTATCAAAGCATGTGTATTATGATGACAGTGTTGTGCCACTTGTTGTAAGCCATCTGGGCCAAGCAAACTCATGAACAGAGTGGCAACGGTGACCAGCAATCCTTGATTGGTGCAAATATTTGACGTTGCTTTGCCCCGACGAATATGTTGTTCACGCGCTTGTAACGTTAAGGTATATCCTGTTTGACCGGCTTGATCGAGAGTTTGGCCGATGAGCCGCCCGGGTAATTGTCGCACATGTTCTAATCGGGTGCTGAAAAATCCAAAATAAGGGCCGCCGGAAGCCAGGGGGGCGCCCAAGGGTTGTCCTTCGCCACATGCGATATCCACTCCATGATCGCCCCAAAGACCCGGTGGCTTTAACAGGGCAAGTGCGATGGGATTGACGCAAGCAATGCTGATGGTCTGATGCTGGTGCGCCCAATTGGTTAATTCATCCACTTGCTCCAAGCAGCCAAAAAAATTAGGTTGAGGGATGATCAGCGCTGTGATGTCTTGTTCTTGATATTCCTGTAAAGCTGACAAGGGGGTGATGCCTAATTTGGGATCAAACGGTAACGTGATCAGTTCAATGTGTTGATTGTTTAATATGGCCTCTAAAGTGTCACGAAATAAGGGATGTAGGGTTCCGGCCACTAGAATGCGCGGTTGTGGGCTGCGTTTGATGCGTACCGCCATCAATGCAGCCTCAGCAAGTGCTGATGCGCCATCGTACATCGATGCATTGGCCACAGCCATGCCTGTGAGTTCCGCGATCATGGTTTGAAATTCATAAAGCAGTTGTAAAGTGCCTTGACTGGCTTCAGCTTGGTAGGGTGTATAAGCGGTTAGGAATTCTCCGCGTGAGGCGATGTCCCAAACGGCTGCAGGGCAATGGTGATCATAAGCCCCTGCGCCGATAAAACAAAGGTCATTTTGATTGCGATCGGCCAGGTGTTGGGCTAATTGTAATACTTCCATTTCATTCATGCCTTTAGGCACGGTTTCAAATCCAGTATGAATCAGCTCGGTCGGAATTTCATCAAATAAAGTTTCTATGTCCGGAACACCAATGCATTCCAGCATGTCTTTTTTATCTTTTTCGGTGTGTGGAATAAATGGCATGATCAAGCTTCCCCGACGATATCTTCCAAATAATCTTCTTCTTTGAGCAATTGATTGATTTCTTCTAAAACGTTTTCTTGACTATGAGGTTGGATTTTTACCATCCAACCTTCACCATAAGGGTCTTTGTTGATCAAAGCTGGATTTTCTGTGGCCTTGTCGTTGGTAGCCACAATGATTCCACTGATAGGCGCGTATATTTCAGACGCGGCTTTGACGGATTCTAATACCCCGATTTCATCACCTGCTTGTACTTCGGTGCCGATGGCAGGCAATTCAATATAGACCATATCGCCCAGTAAACTTTGGGCATGCTTGGTGATGCCCACGCTCATGATACTCTCTTCGGTATTTATCCACTCGTGGGTGGGAGTAAAGCGTAAATAAGTCATGATATTTTTCCTCTATTGATGAACCGTAGTTTTGCAACATGCGCTAAACAGCGTTTGTTGCGAATTTCTACCCAAACTGCTTCTCTGGTTGCAACAGGGACTCGAGCAAATCCGATAGATTGATTGAGTGTGGGTGAAAATGTACCGCTCGTGATGACCCCTTCGCCGATATCATCGATAAAAACTTTCTGATCAGTACGCATGATGCCTTTGTCTTTTAAGATCAAACCCACCAGTTTGTTCTTTATACCCCCATTTTTTTGTTCGATCAGCGCATTTTTACCCATAAAATCACGATCTTGTGGTTCCCATGTCACAGTCCAGGCTAATCCTGATTCTAAAGGGGTGGTAGATGTGTTCATATCCTGGCCATACAACAACAAACCTGCTTCGATGCGCAAAGTATCTCTAGCGGCCAATCCACAAGGTGTCACGCCTGCGGCAATCAAACTTCTCCACAATTGGCAAATTTGTGCAGGCGGCGCGATGATCTCTAGTCCATCTTCGCCCGTGTAACCTGTTCTTGCAAAAAATACATTATCGGGTTCTACGCACTCGAAAGGAGCAAGGGTTGAGACTGCATCTGCCTGCGTAGGTGTGAGTATTTGTAATGTTGTGGCAATGGCCTGAGGTCCTTGAACCGCTATCATGGCTAAATCTGGCCGTTCTTGTAAATCTGCTGCATATCCTTGAATATTTTCTCGAATCCACGCCAAATCTGCAGTTTTGGTTGCGGCATTCAAAACCAAACGATAATTATCGGGGCCACGCTGATAGACGATGAGATCATCAATGATGCCGCCGTTGGGAAGACACATACAACTATATAAAGCACGACCTACATGCTGTAATTGATCGATGTCGTGTGTGAGCAGCCGTCGCAAAAATTGACGACCACCCGCTCCCAAAATATCGACAACGGTCATGTGCGATACATCAAATACCCCTGCGTGAGTGCGCACGGTTTGATGTTCTTGCAATTGTGAACCGTAATGTAAAGGCATCATCCAATGGTGAAACTCAACCATTTTTGCACCTAAAGCAATATGCTCTTGATACAATGCGGTTTGAACGATCATGTTGATTCCTTTAAACAATAGTGTTGGTGCCATGCGCACCTTCACAGCGACAAGCTGGTGCGGTCACTGTGGTTGTAAAACTGGTGAGCGCTAAGCCTCGTACACCTTCATTTGATGTTGCTGTGGTGAAAGTAATAATGACCGCTAAAGTTTGTTTTTGTTGATATGATTTATTGGCATACAGCACGAGAAGCGGCATCGTAGCTTGCCATTGGTTATTTTCGATGGTTTTCAGGGTCGGCGGCAGGAGTGCTACTGCAGACACTGTGTAATTGTTTTTTTGCACAGCCTCTTTTAATTTAGATGCTTGTAACGCTTTGTTATAATTGATCCAACCTGTGGAAGTAAAATATTTGGCAATCGTTTTTTGTTTGTCTAAAAAATCAGTGGCAGAAAATGTATAGGCAGCCACAATGGCTTCATTGGCCCATACAGATAATTCAGCGTCATTGGGTGCAGCATAAGCGGGCAGAACCAGTAGCGTTGAGAGCCATAAGCAGATCCATCTAAGTAATCCATCATGGCTGAGTAGCTTGGAGTGTATTTTTTTTGAATCATAGTCCATAACGATCCTCTTGGGCACGCCCTTGTTTGGTTTTTATGGTAACATGAGCAACAGTACCGTTCAAACTAGAATTTTTTAAATGATTCAAAATCGTGTGTATGACAAATTAGGCCATATGGGTCGGTTGTTCAACCGATGGGACTTGCTTTTATTTATTTTAATTTTGGCTATTTTTTTCTTTTTAGGATGGACCAGTGAACAAATGGGACGTCCCTACGAATTAGGCAAGCCTTTACCTATTTCACTGGCACCCATTCATTTGCCAGGATATGCCCTACGTACGGTATTACGTTTATTTATTGCCTTATTATTATCGGTTCTATTTTCGTTTGTGGTGGGGACATTGGCTGCAAAAAATCGTCGTGCAGAACAGATTATTATTCCAGCGATTGATATTTTACAAGCAGTGCCTGTATTGAGTTTTTTAGCCATTACGGTGATCGGATTTATTCGATTATTTCCCGGTAGTATGCTTGGGCCGGAATGCGCATCTATTTTTGCGGTATTCGTGTCGCAAGTTTGGAATATTATTTTTAGTTTTTATCACTCATTGAAAACAGTGCCTGCTGATTTGCGCGAAGTGGGGGCGATGTATCAACTATCTGCTTGGCAATTTTTTTGGAAAGTTGAAGTGCCTTGCTCGATGTCTTCCTTGTTATGGAACATGATGGTATCGATGTCAGCGAGCTGGTTTTTTGTGGTGCTGTCTGAAGCAATTGTAGTAGGTCATCAAGACATTCGTTTGCCAGGGATTGGGTCTTATATTGCTTTGGCGATTGAGCAACATAATGTTCATGCGCTGATTTATGCGATGATCACCATGCTGGTCGTGATTTTTTTGTATGATCAAATTTTATTTCGACCTCTGATCACTTGGTCAGAACGCTTTAAGATAGAGCAATCAGCCCATGAAGAAGAGTACCAATCTTGGTTAGTGGATTTACTGCGCTTGAGTCCCATGATGAAACGTATCGAGCACGGTGCGCAAGAGGTTAAAGATCGCTTCATTAATAGTGCTTTGATGCGCCGTGGATCTTTGAGTCTCCCTAAAGAGCAAAGTCAACGTCGTCCGAAACATTTAGATTGGATTTGGTCTTTTTTGGTACTCTTAAGCATTGCTGTTGCTGGGTATAGTTTGTTCACCTATATCTTAAAAACATTGAGTGGATATGAAATTTTTCACGTATTTCTATTAGGGGCTGCCACTGGCGCACGTGTCATTATTTTGATTATTGTGAGTTCTTTGATTTGGATTCCAGTCGGTGTTTGGATTGGTCAACGCCCTTATTGGACACAAAAAATGCAGCCTATTATTCAGTTTGTTGCTGCATTCCCAGCAAATTTATTTTATCCCTTGGTGGTGATAGCTATTGTACGTTTTGATTTGAATGTGGAAATTTGGATAACGCCCTTGATGATTTTGGGAACGCAATGGTACATTTTGTTTAATGTGATCGCGGGTGCCTCGTTGATTCCACGGGATTTATGCTTGGCGGTCGATAATTTTGGCGTCACAGGATGGCAATGGTGGCGGCGTTTGGCATTACCAGGGATTTTTCCTTTTTACATCACGGGCGCTATTACCGCGGCAGGTGGTGCGTGGAATGCGAGTATTGTTGCCGAAGCAGTAAGTTGGGGTTCGACCCGATTACAAGCTACTGGGTTGGGTGAGTACATTCAATCAAATGCTATTTTAGGTGATTTTCCTAAAATTGCGCTTGGTACAGCAATGATGTGTTCGTACGTATTGTTATTTAATTACCTTATTTGGCGGCCATTATATCGACTGGCTCAAGACCGTTACAATTATCATTGAGGATGTATGTCAGAAACTATTTTGTCGGTTGAACATTTACGCAAAACCTATAAAAAAACCGCTTCACAAGATTTGTTGGTGCTTGATGATGTGAATTTTAAATTAAAAAAAGGTGAGATTGTTGCGTTATTGGGTAAATCGGGTTCTGGAAAATCGACGTTATTGCGAATCATTGCTGGATTGATCGCGCCGACCAGTGGTCGCGTGGTGTATCGTAATCAACCAGTCTCTCAGCCGGTGCCCGGTATTGCAATGGTGTTTCAATCATTTGCATTACTGCCATGGTTAACCGTATTGGAAAATGTAGAATTGGGTTTAGAGGCGCAGGGCATTTCCCGTAAGAAACGCCGGGCGCGTGCGATTGAAGCGATTGATACCATTGGCTTGGACGGATTTGAATCCGCGTTTCCCAAAGAGCTTTCTGGTGGGATGCGGCAACGGGTCGGTTTTGCGCGTGCTTTGGTGGTTCATCCGGATGTGTTGCTGATGGACGAACCTTTTTCCGCCCTGGATGTCTTAACCGCAGAAAATTTGAAATCAGACTTATTGGCTTTATGGCAAGAAAAAAAGACCAATACCAATGGGATTTTATTGGTGACCCACAATATTGAGGAAGCTGCAATGCTGGCAGATCGTATTGTGATCCTTGGTTCAGATCCTGGCTATATTCGTGCAGATTTACCTGTGACTTTAGCCCAGCCGCGAGATTCAGAGTCGCCTGAGTTTCGGCAGTTGGTGGATAGAATTTATACGGTGATGATTTCTACATCGGGCGATAAGACTCGATTTGCCGCCCATCGTGAAAGACAAATTGGGTTAGGATACCGTTTGCCCGATGTAGATCCTTCTGAATTGTCAGGCCTGATTGAAACCATGACGTCTTTCAATGAAAGTATTGATTTGCCAGAATTGGCAGATGAATTGATGATGAATGTGGATGATTTGTTTCCTATTTTAGAAACATTAGAAATTTTAGGATTTGCCAATATTGCAGAAGGGGATATTCAATTAAGTGACCTAGGCAAAGAATTTTCTCAAGCTGATCTGCAGACGCGTAAATTATTATTTGCGCAACGCTTGCTGGAAAAAGTGCCGCTTGCTCGTTATATTCGGCGTGTTTTAGATGAAAAATCTAGTCATCGCATTTCTGAAGAGCGGTTTTTAACAAAACTAGAAGATTATTTGAGTGAAGATGAAGCAGAACGCGTCTTGCGTACTATGATTGACTGGGGGCGTTATGCAGAAATTTTTGCTTATGATTTTAAAACTGGATTTTTGAGCTTAGAAAACCCAGGGATTGCGGCAGATGCGTCTCTATAAGGTGCTGAGATAATCTGCCAACGCGCGCATGTCTTCTGTGCTGAGTTTGGCCGATGTGGTTCGCATAATGGCCAGCGGATCAGAGGTGCGCACTCCGGTTTTGAATGCTTGCAATTGTTGGATCAGGTACTCGGGTTGTTGGTGGGAAATCACTGGAAAGCCAGCCTGAGCAGCCCCTCGACCATCCGGACCGTGGCATGCAATACATGCCGGAACATGCTTGCTCAGATCTCCTTGACGATAGAGTCGTTTTCCTAGCGTTACATTTTTTGTGCGAGGCTGCGCTGTTCCTAACGGCATTTTAGCGTAAAATTCAGCCAAATCTTCCATATCTCGTTCGGTTAATGTGGCAACCATGGGTGACATCATCGGCGCCGGTCGTGTTTTTCCTTCTTTGTAGTGTTTCAATTGTTGTAAAAGATAAGATGCATGTTGTCCGGCCAAATTTGGCCAAATAGGATTAGTACTGATGCCATTTGCGCCGTGGCAAGCACTGCATACGATAGATTTTGATTGTCCTGCTGCTGAGCCCTCCCCTGCAGCGGACGCAGCTGGGAAAAAGCTTGGAATAAGACTAAAAAGCAACAAAAGCAAAGGTCGTGTCATCATGCTATGATTCGCAGAGATTGTTACAAAAGGTGCATGGGTTCTCAACATGGTCTGGATCATATCATCAAAATGCTATGATGCAAAACTTGCACACTTAAGCGGCTCGAGATACTATGCGCGTTCATCAACGAATCTATGTGGTATATGTTAAATCCCTATACACATGCAGAATTTTTAAAAAGCGCAGCGCGCGTCGATCAACTGCCGACTGATCGCGGGTATGAAGTGGCTTTTGCTGGGCGGTCGAATGCCGGGAAGTCTAGTGCTTTGAATAGTTTAACAAGCAATCGACGTTTGGCGCGTACGTCAAAAACACCTGGGCGCACGCAGCTGATCAATTTATTTACCGTACAGGATGAAGAACATCGACTGGTTGATTTGCCTGGATACGGCTATGCCAAGGTGGCTTTACAAACGAAAAAAGATTGGCAAGAAAATTTAGCGCATTATTTGGAAGTGCGCGAAAGTTTGCGTGGTCTGATCATATTGATGGATTGCCGTCATCCTCTTAAAGATTCAGATCAAATGTTGATCAAATGGGCGCTCGAGCGCGGATTACCTATTCATGCCATATTGACCAAAGCTGATAAATTAAGCCGCGGTCAAATGCAGCAAACGTTGCAGCACGTCAAACAATTTTTAAATCGACTTCCATTGAGCCAGGAAGAGTATCCACACCCAACCGTTCAAGCGTTTTCGACTTTAAAAAAGCAAGGGATCGAGGAATTGATCACGGTATTGAATACTTGGTTTGAGTGGTAAGCATGTTGCATATTGCCCTGTATCAACCAGAAATTCCGCCCAATACCGGTAATATCATGCGTTTGTGTGCCAACACGGGTGCGGGTTTGCATTTGATTCATCCCTTAGGGTTTGTTTTGGATGATAAACGGATGCGTCGGGCTGGATTAGATTATCAGCATTTAGCGTCTGTGGCACAATACGATCATCAAGATTCTTTTTTTTCCCAACATCAGCAGCGCCGGATTTTTTGTTGCTCCACCAAAGCCACGCAAAGCTATGATGAGGTCGAATATCAGCAAGAAGATATGTTCTTATTTGGTCCAGAAACACGTGGGTTGCCTCAGGATTTATTAGAGAGATATCCCGCGATTCGAATTCCCATGTGCGCTGCAAGTCGCAGTTTGAATTTGTCTAATTCAGTTGCGATTATTTTATACGAAGCATGGCGTCAATTAAGGTTTGCAGGCGCCCTCTGAAATGTGTTTGATGATGGCAGAAAAATCCAAATCACCTAAACCTGCTTCTTTTGCTGTTTGGAAAAGCTCTGTGGCCAAATGCGCGATGGGTGTTGTGACGCCACTATGCGCTGCAGCTTCTTGGCTGAGATGTAAGTCTTTCAGCATCATGGACAGAGAAAATCCTGGCTGATAGTCTCGGTCAGCCGGCATATTGTCCAATACATTTGGCACAGGCACGTAGCGATCCATGACCCAGCATTGACCCGAAGCATGTGTGACCACTTCATGAAGTTTTTTAGGTTCTAAGCCCAGCTGTTTGGCCAAGATAAATCCTTCTGCCACAGCAATCATTGAAATGCCTAAAATCATGTTATTGCACATCTTTGCTGCTTGGCCACTGCCGGCATGACCGGTGAGAATAATTTGCTTGCCCATTGCACTGAGGATAGGGCTGGCGGCTGCGCATGCTGCGGCAGTGCCTCCCAGCATGAAGGTCAGGCTGGCAGCCACAGCGCCGGCTACTCCGCCAGAAACAGGGGCATCGACTGCAATCATGTTGTGTGCTTCCGCCCTATGTTGTAGCTCAATGGCAGTAGGGACATCAATCGTAGAACAATCGATATGTAGGGTGTGTGGTAAGGCATGAGCATAAAGCCCTTGTTGACCATAGCATACGGATGTGACCTGTTGTCCCGTTTGTAGCATGGTGATGAGAATATCTTGATGGCTCGCAAGTGTGGCGAGATCAGCGGCAATAGATCCACCTGCTTGGGTGAAAGCGGCTTTTGCCGTTTCTTGTAAATCGAACCCAGTGACGTGGTGACCTGCTTTTACAAGGTTGATTGCCATAGGTAAACCCATATGCCCCAATCCTACAAAACCGATATGTGCCATGATGATCTCCATCCTATTAAATGACCGTCATCCTGAGTGCCGAGAAGGATAACGAGATCTCTCGCTGTGCTCGAGATGAGGTACGTGCGCCGTTAGCCATTTTCAGGCATCACAAAGCTAGACTGTTCGTTGGTTTGCATCAACCATTTTGTTGTAATCGTTTTCGATTTTGTATAAAAATGAATGCTTTCTGTACCATGCATGACTGTATCGCCGAATGCGGAGCGTTTCCAACCACCAAAAGGATGATTGGCAATGGGTACTGGGATGGGCACATTGATACCGACCATGCCGACTTGGATGGTATGGGCGTAATGTCGTGCATGATATCCATTTTGGGTAAAAATCGCTGTACCATTGCCGTATTGATTGCGATTGATCAGTGCAATGGCTTCGTCCAGATTGTTCACCCTTACAATCACTAAGACAGGCCCAAACAATTCATCCTGATAAATGGACATGTGTTCGGTGACGTGATCAAACAAACAAGGCCCCATGAAAAAACCATTTGGGTATTGTTCGTGCATGAACTGGCGACCATCTATTAATAAGTGCGCACCTTCGGTGACGCCTTGAGACACAGCCTTTTGTACGCGTTGACGGTGAGTCTGGCTGATCAAAGGACCCAGATCAACCCCGGGTTCGTGCCCTGCTCCAATCTTGATAGCGTGAATAGCGGGTTTTAATTCAGACAAAAGGTGTTGTGCGGTATCCTCTCCCACAGCGACCACCACTGAAATGGCCATGCAGCGTTCACCAGCAGAACCAAAAGCTGCACCACAGAGCGCCTGCGCTGCCAGGGCCATATTCGCATCTGGCATGATCACCGCATGATTCTTGGCGCCTCCAAAAGTATGTGCACGTTTACCAGCAGCTGTGGCGTTGCGATAAATGGCCTCGGCGACCGGTGTTGAAGCAACTGCAGTCAAAGCTACGATATCGGGATGAACCAAAAGATGGTCCACCGTAGATTTGTCTCCTTGTACGCAGTTGACTACCCCAGGAGGCAGACCGGCTTCCTGTAATAATTCTAACAAGCGCACACTGGCCGATGGATCTTGTTCAGAAGGTTTGAGGATAAAGGTATTGCCACACGCAATAGCCGGAATCATCATCCAGGTAGGGACCATGACTGGAAAATTAAAAGGAGATATCCCTGCACAAACGCCAATGGGTTGGCGAAACGTATGACAATCGATGTGATGCGATACGTTTGCAGAAAAAGTACCCTGTAATTGCGTGATGAGTCCACAGTGAAATTCGATCAATTCAAGGGCGCGAGCAATAGAGCCTTTTGCATCTTCAATGGTTTTGCCTTGTTCTTGATTGACCAGCTTTGCCAGATCAAGCTGATTTTTTTCTAGGAGATTGCGAAACTGAAATAAAATGTGCGCGCGTTTGGTTGCAGTGGTATCTGCCCATGCGGGCCAAGCTTTTTTTGCTGCTGCAACTGCTTGATCACAGAGCGTTTGGTCGGCCATGGGCACCTGCGCGATGACATCACCAGTGGCGGGATTGTAGATGTCTTTATGAGGCAGGGTGTTGCTCATGACGTGGTGACCAGCAATGAAATGGGGTACGGTATACGTCATGCTCATCTCCCTAGAGGTCTATCAATTGTTCTAATCCATAGTACAGTGTTTTCAGTTGTTGCACGTGTTGACATGCGAGAATGAGACCAGGCATAAAAGAATGACGATCGATGCTTTCATGGGCAATGGTCAATGTTTCTCCTGTGTTGCCAAAAATCACATGTTGTTTTGCCAACACCCCAGGTAAGCGCAAAGAATGAATATTGATGTCTCGATATACAGCACCACGAGCGCCAGGATGTGAGGTTTTATGCTCAAGTTGCTGTTTGGGGTGGACTCTAGCGGCAGCAATGACGTCAGCTGTTTTGAGGGCTGTTCCCGAAGGCGAGTCTAATTTTTGTGGGTGATGGGTCTCAACGATTTCAACTTCGGAGAGAAACCGGGCACTGATTTTGGCGAAATGCATCATTAGGATTGCGCCTATGGAAAAATTAGGAACAATAATACCACCCAGTTGCTGATCTTGGCATTGCTGCTGTAACATTTGGATTTGTATATCTTGTAACCCTGACGTACCAATGATCGGGTGAGCGTGATGCTGGATAATAGTTTGGGTATTGTCATATACACAATCAGCACGGGTCAGATCAATCACAATTTTCGCTTTGGTGTGTGCAATCATTTTGCCCAAATCATCTTGTCGCCCTAAAGCGCCTACTAATTCAAAGTCTGGGTGATTGCGGATGGTTTGGCAAGCCAGAGCCCCCATTTTTCCTAAAGCGCCATTTACGATTACTGTGGTGGTCATTTTGGTGGTTGGCTCGGTTGAGGTTTGGGCTGACTAGGGGGGGGCGTTGTAGTGCCCGCTGGTTGTTTGGGATGCAAGATTCTCCAAGCCCATACAACAGCAGGAATCCAGCCGATCAAAGTTGCTTGCATCAGCAGTGCGGCAATGCCTCCAAGAGGGTTATCATCCGCAAAAATAATGATCCATGGAAAAAAAATTGCAACCAATGAGAGTAATACTTGTTTAATTTTGATGATATACTCCTGCTTTTTTAGTTGTAACATAGATATTAGATAATCTTTTTTAATTACACAAGGATTTCTGTATGAGAAAACAAGTCCTCCACCCTCGTACCGCGGCAATTAACCAAAAACAAAAAAATCAATCGAAAAAATATCGATTGGATGCTTTGCATTGGTTACAAATAACGTTTCCTGACGCCTTTGATAACCGCACTAAAATACAACCCTTAAATTTGGGTATCATGGATGATATTTTGGCCTACGCCGATAAAGCAGCCGAGGCGGGTATTTCTAAATCTAAATTGCGCGAAGCAGTGGTTTTGTTTACACGGCGCTTAGATTATTTGGCGTGTTTGAAAGCGCGCGATATGCGTATTGATCTGCTCGGTAACCCCAGCGTCCTTGTAACCGAAGAAGATGCTGAACGCGCAGCGGCTAAAATGAAGAAACGCGTTGAAAAATCACTCAAGAACACGCGAAAATTAACCGGTGTTGCGCCAGAAACTGGCGGAAGTCGTATGAAAGCGGCTGCTGGCATCACTCAGGGATTTGAGCTGCCTATGTATGCGCCGTCTGTGCCCTTAGACACACAATCACCCCGTACAGTGTCCGTGATGCATAAACCCTCTAGACAATATGATCCTATGGCAGTTGCACGCTTAAAAGAAAAACTGGGATTATCGCAAAAAACCGAAGCGGAAAAGACATAAAGGTGTAACGACGATGGGCTAAGACCCGTTGATGTTGTTTGCCATTTTTCGGGGCAAGATCAATTGCTAGACAGTATGAATTTTAGATGATATTTTTACGCAAAAATAGCGAGGGATGTTTGCGGTTTTTGGGTTTTCCTTGCGGTATCGCTTTCGAGACTCCTTTACTGACCCGCTAATGAAACACATGACGCAAAATATACTGACTCTGGAGTAATGAATTAATGTTTACCAAATTTTTTGGTTTGAAAGGTAATGAATCAGATCTTAAATTTAAACAAGTTGGACGTTTTGACGGGTATAGTGGTGACGTATGTGCCCTATATCAACTGAACGATGGCCGCTTGGTCAGTGGATCTCATGATGACCAGATACGTATTTGGGATGTCAACACGCAACAATGTCTTACAGTATTCCCAGAACATAGCAATACTTATGCCCTACATTTACTCACCGACGGTCGCTTAGTCAGCGGGTCACTGGATAATACTATATCTGTTTGGGATATAAGCAAACAAAAATGCGTTGCAACACTCCTTGGGCACGACCGTGGTGTCTTTGCCTTATGCCAACTCACTGATGGTCGCTTGATCAGTGGGTCATTTGATAAAACGATACGTATTTGGGACGTCACGGGGCAAAAATGTCTTGCAACACTCACGGGGCATACTGCTGCTGTATCTGTTCTATACCAACTCGCCGATGGTCGTTTAGTCAGTGGGTCATTTGATAATACGATACGTATCTGGGATGTTACAACCCAAGAATGTCTTGCAATACTCAGGGGGCATGCTGGTGAAGTCAGGGCTTTACATCAACTCACCGATGGCCGTTTGGTCAGTGGGTCATTTGATAAAACGATACGTATTTGGGATGTCACGACGCAAGAATGTCTTGCAACACTCAGAGGACATAGTAGCTACGTACATGCTTTATGTCAGCTCACTGATGGTCGCTTGGTGAGCGGATCATTGGATAAAACGATACGTATTTGGGATATCATGACGCAAGAATGCCTTGCAACACTCAGAGGACACACTAGTGCGGTATCTGCTTTATATCAACTCACGGATGGTCGTTTAGTGAGTGGATCAATGGACGAAACGATACGTATTTGGGATATAGCTTGTGGTCTTATGCCTACCCCTGGAGAAGCAACACCCAAAAGAGACATTATGGTTTCTGAGACTGGACTATTTAATGTTTCTGTAAAGGTTCCAACCTCATCTAACGGCCCTAAAAATATCACGAATGAACATTTATCCATATAGATATGGCGGAAACGATCATGTTTAAGAAAAAATTTGCTAACAGATTGATCCAGAAAGGTACTCAAAATTTGTTATGGTTCCCCGATTTAACATTTTCTTAACATCTTTCTTAGTAAAAAGAGGCTGGTCATATAGCGATAGCACAATTGATGTTTATTGGTTCGAACCTAGCTAGTACCTTGGTATTTTTGTAACCTTTATGATGGCCAAATGGAGAAATTGATGCCGAATAAGATGCTTATTATTGCTGCAAATCGTGGTCCCGTCACTCTCAAAGCTCAGCAAAGACCTTTATTGATTCATGAGTTTGAAGATGAATTGAAGCTATGTTGCCCAGAGTTAGCCGAAGCGCAAAGAGTACTGCTGTGTAATCGTTATGTCACTCATTATGCTAGGGACATTGATGCATTAATCGCATTAGAAGCACAAAACATTGTTCATCAAGCAGACTATCATTTGATTGAGGCTCGCTTAAAGGATAAAGGTGTTTTTTCGTTAGATGATATAGAAAACTTGAGCGACAACCAACGCGCGGCAATTTTAAACATTATTAATCAAAAAAAAACATTTGGTGTTTATATTCCAGTACCGAGTTCGGGCGGAGAAAATGGATTGGCAGCAGAATTAAGAGCCAGTGGAGCGAGAGAAGAATTTCAAAATGCCTGTTGGGTTTGTTGGCCGGGTGTTGATTTTGTGGGGAGCTTAGACACTGATTCTGCTGAGGTTGGACTTATAGCGGATAGGGTATCAAAAGCTATGAGCACCCAAGAGATGGGAGTAGCTGCTGTGCTTTTCTCCAAAGCAGAGCAGCACGAATATTATGATATTATTGCTAATAGTATGTTATGGCCCTTGATGCATGCGACACGCAGTGATTTATCATATACCGCTAACCCTATACAACTAAAAGCTCTTGAGAAGATATCAAATGATGATGAATTGACGGTAGAAGAAGCGCACCTTGTTGATACTCTAGTTGAAAATCCACCTGTTGATATAGCTGTATCTATTTTAAACAAATGTGTTACGGAATGCGTAGAGAAGTTGAATTCTATTGAATTAAAAATTTTGGATGCCACTCTTGCGAATCCAGGATTAATTTTTGCTTGCGAAAGAGCCCAATATATTCAAAAAGAAGCCAATATAGACGCAGGCTATTTGTTTGAATATACAGAAGAATATGAGCGTGCTTGGGCGAGCTATAAAAAAGTTAATCAATATTTTGCACGACAAATTATTGCTCAAGTTGAGGCTGCAGAATCTAGAGGAGAAACAGCTGTTCTTTGGTTACACGATTATCCTCTTTTAACAACTGCAGCAGACATCAAAAAGAAACGCCCCGAGTTGGTTATAAAGTATTTTCAACATCCTCCTTTCCCTAAGGCGGAAAACTTTATTTTGATGCCGTATGCAGGCGACCTCATTCAATCCCTGCTGCAAGTCGATGAAATTCGATTTCAAATTTTGGATTATGTGAAAAACTTTCTAAATACAGTTCGCTATTTTATTGAAACAGGCGAGCTGGGGGGGTGGCGTGTAGAGGGTCAAAAAATCATTGCATCTGATGGTCGACAAGTCATGGTTGAACATACGCCAATTGGCATTAATTACAATGATTTTTCTGCTCATCAAGAAGAGAATGAGACAGCAACCTCCATGATTGCTGCCATCGAAGAAGCAGCGAATATTTCGAAACTTGATGAAGAAGGCTTAAGAATAGCCTCTTTGGTGCCAATAAAACCAAAGATAGTTTTTGCTGGCGGTAGAATTGATTATATTAAAGGGTTTGTTGAGTTATTGCTTGCTTATAAAAGTCTATTAGAAGAGTTGTCTGTTTTTGTTAACGCCGATGTTACCAAAAATTCATCTAAAAAAAATAAAACATCGCTAGATAGAGTATACGCTATTCGCTCGATTCAATTCATTTTAAAAGTTTTGCCCACGTATCAATCAATAACTGCATATAATGCTTTGTGGCAACGGATTAATCAATTGGTGTCTCAGATAAAAATTTTGCAAACTCAATTGAACTTAGCGCCAATGACTTTTTATCCTTACAGCCTGCCAATGAGTGGTGTCATTCGTTTAACCAGAGCTGCTGATGTGGTTGTTGTGCCAGTCAGATCTCGTGATGGATTTAATCGTATGGTTCCTGAAGCCTTTGCCAGTTGGGTGGGTCGTAGTGATAAAGACAGTGGCCAAAGGGGAGTAATGATTCTTGGGACCGGAACAGGTGTTTATGAATATATTGACAGTTTGGTATTAGGCGTTGACTCAAGTGCTCATGAAGATCAGTTTGTTGGCCAACTCAAAGAATCTTTGATTACCGCAGTAACGATGCCCATAGCGCAACAACAGCAATGGGTTGTTGCCGCGCAAAAAATTGTGCGTACAGATTTGCCAATCACGGGTTGGATACAACACTGCTTAAGTTTAGACGGTTCTGTTTTAGCGAATAATAAAGCATGGACATTTACAGGAAATGGCTCCACTTTCTTTTCGAATGTGACAACGAGCTCCTTAATGGGTGAGCCCCTAGCAGTAGTACCCGAAGATATGCGGGTTGAAGAAGAAAACAGTCGTTTTTCAATGTATGAAACAGTAGGAAATTGAAACATATGCATTATTGGACGCAGCAATATTCTTTGTTGAAAAACAAATCTTTTCTATATTATCTTTATTCATGTATGGCGGGTACTTTTGCAAGCGGATTGGCTTACATTGTTACTATATGGATGATAGTTGGGATTAATGATGAAGTGAATGCGACATTAGTAGGAATGGTGTTATTTTGGATCCCTTCTTTGGTTTTAAGCCCTCATTTTGGGGCAGTTGTGGATCATCATGATCGCAAAAGGCTTATCATTATTGCTGAGTCCGCTAGGGCTATCATGTTTTTTGTTTTTGGGATTATATTAATGTATCAGCCTTCCTTGTGGACGATATATGCGCTGCTGATATTATCTGGATGTTTCGCTGCGTTGTATCAACCGTTGCTACCAGCATTTGTTCACGAGCTTGTTTCTTCTGAGCAATTACTATACGCCAATGCCAACATTAACATGGCTTATGAGTTTGGTAACATTATTGGGAGAGGGATAATAACTGTGGCTGTCCTAACGCTGTTAAGCACATATGCTGCGCTATTTATGGTTGCAATATTATATGTAATCAGTGCTGCCGCAATTATTCCTGTGCAGCGCTATCATAGAGCAGAAGCTGGTTTGTTACCGCGAAAATTACTATTTATAAAGAGTATTAAAGACGGTTATCAGTATCTTTTTGCGAATAGAAAATTATTTTGGTATGCGATTGTTCAGTCAACCATTTTAATGAGCTTGATGGCTGCTCCGGTGCTTGTGGGGCCTTATGTAAAAACAGTTTTGCATGCTGGAAATAGAGTGTTTGGTATTAGTGAAGCAGCTATTTCTAGTGGTGCGATCGTTGGTGCTTTTTTTTGGACTTATCTTGTAAAGTATATCACAAAAGAGTCATGTATTGCATTAGCATGCATATTGGCTGGATTCAGTTATAGCGTTTTAGCGGCCACATCTTCTGTAGACTATGCTTTAGTCGCTTTCTTGATTCTTGGCTTTAGCTGGGGAAGTTTTGCTTTAATCATGTCATTAGTACAAACTTATGCAGATAAAGTGTTTCAAGGCCGTGTCCAGGCCGCGATTGCATCAGGAGTGACGCTCATCTTTATATTTTTTTCTATTTTTCAATATATTTTAGGTGAAAGTTATAGTGCGCAACATGCCTTTATGATGTTGACATGGATATGTTTACTTAGTTTTTTGGGAATTATTAAAGCTAAAAACATCAATCAATAATTCATTGGTTATATTTTAAATGTCTGTTGAATAGCCGTAATGTCTATACTTAAATCGGTTTTTCTTGGATATACGACAGAACAAACTTTGTTATGGAATAGAAAAGAGAGTGCTTGATATTGATGGAAATTTTTGAAGTGACTGATCATATGGTTATCTTGAGCATTCATAGTTGAAATTTCTAATATTTCGAAAGGCACCATAAAGCCACATTTTAATATTTTAGACAGCGCTTCTTTTATCGTCCAAAGTACTGTGAGTTGACTAATTTTCGAAATCATAAGCTTTTCAGCTAATACCTGTTCAGCTTTTGTGAGTTGGGTTTGCAGGGCTTTGGTTTTATCAATACAAATCGTCTCAATATCAATTGCAAGTGGGTGAGCTTCAGAAAAAGCTAATGCTGCGCCATAGTTGTCGGAATGACTGATGGTGATTTGTAAGTTTTGATAGGACGGATGATAAACATAGGGTTGCTGGAAAATGCCATTTTCAATGCGAGTTTGAGTAAAGTCATTTTTCTGCAATAAAGCGCCCACTGCTTTTTTAGCGCAATAGCGGCCGATTAAAAAGTCTTGCTGGCGTTTGGGATAGTGTAACGTTTCAAAAAATAAATTCTCTTGGGGGTGTAAAAAATGAGAGCGATTTGCAGCTAATACACCTATGTCTAGTTTACTTAAGCAAAAGCCTCCTATAAATAAGTGTTTTTCTCGTTGTAATTGGAGTGACGTGGTATAAGTATCATCGGAATTATGATTCATTTTAAGACGTCCTGGTGACCTCGAAACGCCAACTCTAAGAAAGGCGAGGATAACTTCAACGCAATTTAAGAGCGATAGTGTTGTCTTTTGTTTGGCCTTGAAGCTAAAACTAAAATAGTTTAGCATGCGAGCTGTTTACAGAACACTCAACAAACGAATTATAGTGCATTCATTTTCAAATGACCGAGATACTTCATTTTGAAAATGTCTCCCTTAATACATCATTTACCAAACGAGAAGACCTATGACTGATAAGCCATCCTTTAAAAAAACAAAACTTACCCCACTTGAAAGTATTGGTATTGGTGCTGTCACGGGCTTCTCAGCAGTTAGTGTGTATGTCCCCACCTGGGCGATTAAAATGCGCATGCAATGTGGCTTACCTTATACATTAAATCCACGGCTCCTCTACAAAGGCTATACAACAGGATTAAGTGTGATGGTGCCCGCAACTGCCTTTGAAATGTTTAATACCTCAAGAGTGGAGAGTTTTTCTTCCGAAAAAACAGTTACAGCTAAAGAAAGAGTTGTCTCTTCTTTTTTAGGTGGGTTAACGGCCTCAATACTAACAAACCCACTGAATTTAATAGGTACACAGCAGCATAAGCATGATACCACCCCCTATAAAGTAGTGAGTACGATGGTGCGTCAACAAGGGTTGCGAAGTCTTTTTATAGGCTTGCCTACAATAGCAGTTGCAGATGGTCTTTTTAATTGTGCTTTCTATGGACTTTTCCCACCTGTTAAGTACTACCTGAAAGATTATACTTTTAATAATGATACCTTTGCAGCATTTGCAGCAAGCGCGTTAGTCGGTATACCTACAGCAGCATTGACTCATCCGATTGATTTGATCAAAACGAGACAGCACCTATTTGCGGATGAAAAAGGGATGCATGGTTTTACCAAAAGCGTTAAAGAGATCTATAAAAATAATGGAAAAATGGCTTTTTTTAAAGCTTTTGTACCCCGGACTATTGGGATGACCTGTACTGTTCTGGCTGCAGGTACTACAGCAGAAGCCGCTGAGTCAATGTATAGAAAAGCAACATCTGTTTAATTAATGATCATTTGATTCTATATTGAAGTGGTTGTTTACCTTAGATAAGGAATACTTTTGGCTAGTTTATTTGAAAACTTCAGTACGACCCTACTATCTTTTGGCAATAAAATAATTAAAACATTTTTCAGCAGTACAAAAGATAAGAGTCAATCCCAATTTTTTCCTGAGCTTTTTGAACAGCAAGCCAGAAAAACTCCGAAAGCAACTGCGGTGATCTGTGGCGGCGAATCACTCACATACGAAGCTCTAAATTCTAAAAGCACTCAATTGGCACTCTATTTGCAAAAACTCGGTGTGCGCTCTGATGTGCTAGTGGCTGTATGTATGGATAGATCCTTAGATATGATAGTGACTTTGATAGGCATCATGAAAGCAGGGGGCGCTTATGTTCCTTTGGACTCCAATTTTCCTATCGATCGCCTGGGTTATATGATTGATGATAGTAAAGTCTCTATCATTATGACGCATTCGACTTTATTAAAAAAACTTCCCATACTCTCTCAAAAAACCAAAACAACTATTTCGCTGGATCTTGAATGGTATCATATTCAAAAGACGGCTGAAAACGTCAATAAGCAGTTAAGAGAAGATATTGATCCGGGTGATTTAGCTTATGTGATTTATACCTCGGGGAGCACTGGTCGCCCTAAAGGTGTCATGATTACTCATTGTGCGTTAGCCAATTTTTTAATTTCCATGCAAAAAAAACCACGTTTATCTGCTTCTGATAAATGGTTAGCGATTACAACTTTTTGTTTTGATATTGCAGCATTAGAATTGTACTTGCCTTTGCTGGTTGGTGCTCAATGTTATATCTGTTCAACAGAAACAGTAAAAAATATTGAGCAATTAATGCTTGAGATCGAGCAAGTAAAGCCAACAATTATGCAGGCCACGCCAACGACCTGGAACATGCTGTTTCAGGCAGGCTGGAGGAACAAAGAAAAACTAAGAATCCTTTGTGGAGGAGAAGCTTTATCTGAGTCCCTAAAAAATAAGTTTTTAAGTTCTAAAAGTGAGGCCTGGAATTTATATGGACCCACAGAAACAACAATATGGTCTACCATTAATCTTATTTCGAGTGCTGGTTCGCCTCATAACATTGGTAAACCCATTGCAAACACTGATGTGTATATTTTGAGCGAATCTAAAGAAATATTGCCAATAGGTTCTGTAGGCGAGCTGTGCATTGCTGGTAAGGGTGTGGCGAGAGGGTATCTCAACAAACCGGAACTAAACAAAGATAAGTTTATTACTTGTGATTTTGATCCTTCATTACGACTTTATCGTACTGGTGACTTAGGACGGTGGTGTGACAATGGCACAATCGAGTTTTTAGGTCGAATAGACCACCAAGTAAAAATACGAGGATTTCGGATTGAACTCACTGAAATCGATACAGTTCTTGATAATTATCCAGGCATTCAAACCAGTATTTGCATCGTAAAAGAGTTACGAGGGCAAGAGCAATTACTTAGCTATTACGTTACATCACCTGAAATTAGTATGCCATTAGATGTTTTAGACATCAGAAAACATTTAAGCAACAAACTACCAGATTATATGATCCCCGCTTTATTTATTAAAATCGATAAACTCCCTTTAACTTTAAATGGGAAAGTTGATCGAAAACTATTAAGAGATAGAGCTATTGAGCCAGAATTAGCATCAATCAATAGAGTCTCAATATCGCCAGTTCTAGCTCAAGTAAGTCAATTGTGGACAGATATTCTCAATATTGAAAATATTGATATGCACGCTAGTTTTTTTGATATGGGTGGTAATTCGGTATTAGGCATGGCTCTTGTGAAAACGATTATGGAAAAAATACATCCTAATTTTTCTATTACGACATTGTTTGAACATAATACGATAGCCAAATTATCCAGGTATATAGAAGAGAGCCAAAATATCAAGCGCCCAGTTATTGAGCCATTGATGAGAGGCAATGAATATAGTGTCGTTAACAAACAAGAAAACACGCATTTTTCAGAAAATCAATATTCAGATATTGCAATTGTTGGTATGGCGGGGAAATTCCCAGAAGCAAATGATTTGGAAGAATTTTGGGATAATATTATTGAAGGTAAAAATTGTCTAACCACTATTCCCGGTGATCGTTGGAGTTGGCAAAAAGTATATGGGGATGTTACCAAAGATGATAATAAAACGAGTATTACATGGGGTGGTTTTATCTCAGGCATAAAGGCTTTCGATCCCTTGTTTTTTGGTATTTCCCCACGTGAAGCTGAGCTCATGGATCCACAACAACGCCTGTTGATGACTTATACTTGGCTTGCATTAGAAAATGCAGGAATACCTCCAGCTGTTTTTGCAGAGAAAAAAACAGGCGTTTTTATCGCTGCTTCGCCAAATCAGTATCATTCATTGATCCCCGGTACTCCAGAAAATAATCCATATATATTGACAAGCAGCATACTTTCTATGATACCAAATAGAATTTCCCATGTATTTGATTTTTGTGGGCCAAGCGAACTTTGTGAGGTAACTTGTTCTTCCTCATTGGTTGCCATTCATCGTGCCATACAATCTATCCATCGTGGGGAATGTGAACAGGCCATTGTGGGGGCTGTGAATTTACTACTCTCACCCAGAGAGCATATTGCTTATGAATCAATGGGTTTACTGAGTACCAGCTCATCAATACTTTCTTTTCAAGAGAAAGCGGATGGATATGCTCGTGGAGAAGGGATAGGTGTTCTTATTCTGAAGCCTTTAAAACTTGCTACTGAAAATCGCGATATTATTCATGCCGTGATCAAAGGTTCTGGTGTTTGTCATGGAGGTAAGGGCATGTCATTAACGGCACCCAATGAAAATGGCATGAGGGTGGCTATGATGGATGCTTATAAGATGGCATCCATCCATCCGCAAACAGTGGGTTACATAGAAGCACATGGGACAGCTGCTCCAATAGGGGATAGAATTGAGGTTCATGCTCTAAAATCAGCTTTTCATAGTCTCTCTGCTCATTTTGGTCCTTTACCTATAGAAAACAAATGTTATTTGGGTAGTCTAAAACCCAGCATTGGTCATTGTGAAATAGCCGCAGGAATGGCCGCGCTTATTAAAGTGGTTAAAGCGCTACAACATAAAACAATTCCAGGACTTCCGAATTTTACTACTCTTAATGAAGATATTTCATTAATTGATAGTCCGTTTCATATGACAAAACAGAATAATAAGTGGGATTTCGTTACTGATATAGACGGTAAAGCTTTACCGCGTCGTGCTAGTGTGAATAGCTATGGGTTTGGTGTAAATGCACATATTGTAGTCGAAGAGTATATTTAAACCGCGTTTCGCAACCGAATATGTGTCACTCAAGAGACGGTCATGGGTTGTTTTCTGAATTAACTAAGAGATTTGTAAATGGATAGTAAACATTTAGAGATGATTATATTTTCTGCTAAAAATGCAACGCAACTCAATTTTCTGTTGCAAAAAATGAAAATATTTTTACTGAAACATCAGCAGTCATGTATCCATGATATTGCCTATACATTGCAAACGGGGCGTACAGCTTTTTGTGAACGTATAGCTATTTTAGCGGAAACAACTAAAGATTTATTAACTCTTATCGTAGAAATTTTAGAGCAGGAAACGATAGTGAGTTCGCGCATTATATGTAAGAGTGATGCTCTTGATCTATCATTATACACACAAGAAGATCTGAGTTCTATCATATTGAAAAATGATAAGATTGCGCTTGCTAAACATTGGGTGTCTGGTGTTGATATATCATGGCAATCAATCGCTAGATCAAACCCAGCAAAAAGAATCGAATTGCCTGGGTATGCTTTTTCAGAGACAGAATATTGGTTGCCTGAAACCACGAATTTTGAAATGAGTCATTTAACAGAGAGTGTGACCAATAACAACAATCTTAAAGATCAACAAAGGAAGCGTATTTGTGTGATAGGAGCAGGACCTTCTGGATTGGTTATGGCTAAATCGTTGCTAGAAGAAGGCCATTTACCTACGATATTTGAAATCAAAGCTCATTTGGGAGGAGTTTGGAACCCTGCACAGAATAAATCCTCCGGTGTTTATAAAAAAACACGATTTCAAAACTCAAAAGACACCAGTTTTTTTTCTGACTTCTATCCCAAAGACACACCAGAGTTGTTCTTAAGTGCAAACCAGGTGCTGGATTATTTATATCAGTATAGTGAGCGATTTAATCTTCTGCCCTATACACAATTTAACAGCAAAGTATTGTCTGTTCGACAATATGATCATCAGCAATGGTGTGTTGTGGTCAGGCAAAACAATCAAGACAAAGAGTTGCTTTTTGATGGCGTGGCATTATGTCATGGTCGGTATGCTACCCCATGGTACCCTGATATTGAGAGTTTGGATCAGTTTAAAGGGGAGGTTCTACATTCTGGGCAATATATAGATAACCGTATTTTTAAAGGCAAACGTGTTCTGGTTATTGGGAATGGTGTTAGTGGCATGGATATTGCGGAAGACGCTACAGAGACTGCCGCTCAAGTTTTCTGGAGTATGCGTTCACTAAAACTTGTTCTTCCTAGAATGGTAGGCTTTTTACCGAATGACTTTGTTTCGCCTGCAAGACTACTTGTTCCGAATAATATTGAGGAAATCATGAATAGGTTAAAGTATTCTGATCCCGCTTATTATAAATTTTATCAAGAAAGTGGTCTGATTCCAACTTTAAAAGAAGTTATGACATATCCATTTATTCATGTGAACGATAATGTGATTAGGTTGGTCGCTCAAGGAAAAATTACAGCTATTGTCGATAACATTCAGTCTTTTTCAGAAAAAAGTTGCCATCACATCAATCATAGCATCAAAGATATTGATATGGTGGTATTTTGCACTGGTTATCAGAACGAGAAGGACTTTGAATACATCAAAGATGTTACGATAGAAAAGGATTTTGCGATGGGTCTGTTCCATTATAAAAACCCAAGCATGGTTAATACCTATGGACTAAATGATATTGGGACAACAGGCACGTTTCCTTATTTGGAGATGGTCGCAAGGTGGTATGCACAAATTATTTCAGGTAAGTACCAATTGAATCAACAAGAACTAGAGAGTCGAGTTAATTCAAAAGATATTATTGTTGCTCCGCTTTCTAATATCGTAATGGCCTTAAAATTAGGGTTGTTACCTAATCCATCGAAACAGTTTAAAGAATTTTGGACATTATTTACCAGCCCTTCTTTTCCCGTGATGTTTCGATTATATGGAGATCAAGCCGATTCTTCATTAAAAAATATTTTGGCGATGAGCACGCAGCGTTCCATGATCCAAAATGAACAAAATGACCCTGCACTGCTTAATATAATGCATCGTATATTGGGGGGCTTTGAGCGCGCGCATCTAGACGATCTGCTGAGACGCGAAGAAATTCTTAAAGAAGATCATGCAGCAGCTTTGGGTGTTAAACCTGAGCGAATTGTTTTGGATTGGGGCTTGCAGTTCATATCATGCGATATACAACCACAATCGCAGGAGATACAACAATTTAATCAAGAAATAGATGTGGAAGAGGTAGAAGAACGGCTATTAGATATTATGGCAAATAGTATAAAACTAAAAAAAGATGCGATTGATCTTGATGCTAATCTAAGCTCATATGGTCTGAGTTCTATCACCTTAACGGCTTTTGCAACCAAAATAATGGCAGCTTTTCCAGGGGCTCATTTTAAACCAGTAACTTTTATTGAATACCCTACGCTTAAAAAACTAGCTTATCATTTATGTAAATACTTATTAACAGATCGTATTCAAACAAATAAAACAGTAGACACTGATAAGACTCCGTTAACATCCAGAGCGCCCGTTATTAATCATGACGAAACATCAAACAAATCTTCATTCATGAAACAGGAGCCTATTGAGGACATAGATGGTATTGCAATTATCGGTATCAGTGGAAAATTCCCAGGTGCGGAAACTGTTATTGAGTTTTGGGATAATTTGTTAGGGAATAAAACAACTATCGCTGAAATCCCAGATGACCGTTGGGATTGGAAAAATTTTTACGGTCACCCGGATGAGGATAATAAAACAGATTGTAACAAAGGCTCTTTTATTGACCATGTAAAAAGCTTTGATGCTGAACATTTTGGTGTACCTTCGGAGGATGCTCGTTTCATTGATCCCCAACATAGGTTATTGCTAGAAGTGATTTGGCAGGGTCTAGAAAATGCGGGCTATACCAAAGATTTTCTTTATGAGAAATCAATCGGCTTATTTGTGGGCGTTGAAAGACAAGACTACTCTGATTTAATTAAGGCATTTGGACATCCTATAGAAGGATATATCAGCACAGGCAACTCACATTCGATGTTGGTGAATAGAGCGTCCCATTTTTTTGGTTGGAAAGGACCTAGTATGGCGATTAATGCTGCTTGTTGTAGCTCATTTGTAGCGTTACAAGCAGCTATTAATAGTATTCAGGGTGGGCAAGCTGAGATGGTTGTAGCAGGAGGAGTAAATCTACTCCTGTCTCCCGATCTATTTATTTATAATCGAAAGCTAGGCCTATTTACTGGAGAAGACACTGTCAAACCTTTCAGTAAAAATGCCACAGGCCATCTATTTTCAGAGGGCTTGGCGGTGGTCGTTTTAAAAAAATATGCTGATGCCGTTAGGGATCGAGATAATATTTACGGGGTTATTAAAGGAATTTCAGTGAGGCATGGCGGTCAAGGTGTTTTTCTAACTGCCCCTAATTTACAGTCGCATAAAAATGTTATCAATCAAGCGCTTTCACTTGCAGGTTTGGCCCCGAATGATATCAATTATATTGAAGCGCAAGGTACAGCAAATGAGTTATCGGATATTGTCGAATTAAAAGCTTATCATGATGTTTTTTCCATGAAAACAAATGGCTCGTTACCGATCGGAACTGTTACCGGACATACGGGACATTTCGCTGGTGCATCTGGCATTGTTGCGTTAATAAAAGCTGTTATGTCTTTAAAAAATAATGAGTTGATTAAAGTCAGGAACTTTGATCAATTAAGCTGGCATCCTGATGAGGGCGCATTATCGTGTGAGATTGTCACGGACAACACACCTTGGCCCAAATGCTACCACAATGGGAAGCAAATATCTCGAAAAGTGGGTATACACAATTTTGGATTTGGTGGTAATACCGGCCATTTGATCCTCGAGGAACATTGCGAAGTTGCCTCCGAGAAGGAAAATAATATCAACGATGTTATTATTTTGCTTTCTTCGGCCAGCCTGGCTCAATTAAAGTCAGCGGCTAGCCGACTTCTTACTTACATAAAAAAAGAAGAACATAAATATTATGGTTTGGCTGAGCTCAATCTTTTGGATTTGGCCTATACATTGCAAGTTGGGCGCCAAGCCATGGATTATAGAGTTGTCTTTCTTGTGCGTTCTGCCACCGAGTTAATGGATAAATTATTGGCTTTTTGTAACGATGTGCCGGATAAGGCAGGGTGCTATCAAAGCAATAGAACGATGGGAAAAGAAATTATTGCCACTTTTTCTCAGCAGGAGCTCAATCATTTTATTTTGCAGTGGATTGATCATGGCGATGTATGGAAAATAGGGAAGCTGTGGGCTAAGGGCGTGATGATTGATTGGGAGCAATTATATTGGGTGTCTGACAAACCCAAAAAAATCCCACTTCCTACCTATCCATTTATTCAGACTTCTTATTGGCATAATGAGGCAGTTGATAAAGATAGTGAAAACAATTCGCTTTATTCTGATTCTAACCCAGAAAATACCATCAAAGAGTTTTCGGCTTTGCAGACTCGGGCAGAACAATATAATTATGTACAACATCATGTATGTGAGCTGATCAAGGAACTTATGGGCCAAAATCTTGTATCTTTTACTCCGGAAGATACGATCACTTCGCTTGGAATGGATTCTTTGACCTGGCAATCCCTAAGAGAACGTCTAAAAAATCAGTATAATTATGTATTAACAGTGTCATCTTTGATTGATGGTATCACTATTGCCTCGATCTCTGAACATCTGACAGATAGATTACAAAAAAATACTGATATCTTGCAGAATCCCAGTCATAGGATAATGACTACTGTCGCTGCTGATCAGTTTGATGCTTTTCCCCTTACAGCAATGCAAGAGTCATTTTTTGTGGGTCGTGTATTAAACGATACAAATAGGAATACAAGCGTTGGGGCGCAAATTTATATTGAAATATCCGAAAAAGATCTTTCATTGCCACAGTTGGCCGCAGCCTGGGAAAAATTGATTCATTATCACGGTATGTTGCGAGCTATAATCAATGCAGAGGGTACTCAACAAATTTTAAGTTCTGTGCCTTTGTACGATATTGCTATGGATGATTATAGTCAGCTAAATTTGTCGCAATTAGCAATTGCATTGGAGAAAAAGAGAAAAAGAATTATTTATCGAGATTATGCAATTGGTGTTTGGCCATTATTCGAAATTAGTGTTTCAAAAGCACAAACTGATCCATTTTTTATTATTCATTTTTCTATTAGTGAAATGATTGCTGATGCTGAGAGTTTAATCATACTTTTAAAGCAATGGCATCATTTATATTATTTTCCTGAGATAAAACTCGAGGCATTAAGCTTAAGTTTTAGAGATTATGTGTTATTCAAAAATCAAATGGTTACAGACAAACACTATCAACGCTCTATGCTGTATTGGACGGAGTTATTTAAAAATAAGCCAATTGAAACCCGATTACCTCGAGCAAACCAATATGATGATACTTCGCCCGTTCGCCAAAGGCATGTCAAGATAATTGACGAAAGTCTATGGGCGCTATTGAAACAGCGCGCTAAAACTCTGAAGGTGACAATGACTGGTTTACTCTTTACTGCGTTTTCCGAAGCCATTTTACAAAACGTGAGTCATGAGGCATTTTCTTTGATAGCAACTTATTCTGGTCGACGAGACGTTCATCCTCAAGTACATCATGTTATTGGGCCTTTTTTATCCACCTTCTTATTAATCGCCGAAAAATACAGTGCTTGTTCTCTACAAGAGAAGGTCCTTCTGAACCAAAAGCAATTATGGCAAGCTCTGGAGCATAGCGACGTGACTGGTGTTCAGGTTTTAAGAGCGTTGAAAAGAAGCAAAACTGTGGATACATCCTTGTCATTAGAGGTGGTATTTACAAGTCTTCTTGGTCTTCAACATGTCGATAATGACTGGTTGCGGGCTATGGCGCATATTAATTCCCGCCTTATTACCCCGCAAATTTTTTTCGAGCAACAATGTCTTGAATTGGAACATAAGGGGCATCTAATCTTTGATGTGGCAGATAATTATTTTCCAGCTGAGATGATTGAGCAGATCATAGTAGCGTATTGCAATGTGCTGGAAAAATTAGCGCTTCATGACGAAGCCTGGGTAAGTCAACTGACTTATAGCAAAAACAAAGAGCATTTAGTTACTAAAAAAGCTTTGCCTATCAACTTAAGTGATGTTGAGTGGCTGCATGCACCCGAACAGCAATTTGAGTCTTTTCCGTTATCTGACATGCAAAGTGCTTATCTGTTTGGTCGCTTACGTCAGGGAAAACACGGTGAACCCAGCGGTCAGCTTTATCATGAGTTGCGGCTGCCTCCGATAAATATTTCCCTGCTAAATACTGCGCTGAATAAAGTTGTTTTGCGCCATGATATGTTGCGAGCAATTATCTCAGAACATGGTGATCAGAGAATAATCAAAGATGTGGCTCAATATGTTGTTACAGTCAAAGATTTACGAAATCATGCTCCTGAAAAGATAGAGAGGGCAATTCAGTTTGAGCGTCGTCGTTTAATCGATACTGTTTTTCCATTGGGCTGTGGACCTTTTTTCGAAGTGACGGCCACAATGATTGATCATACAACGACAATCCTGCATTTTAGTGTTGATTTTTTAATAATGGATGTGTTTAGTTTTAATATCATGCTGAGGGATTTATTTTTCTTTTATAACCATCCAGATAAGCAACTCCCGCCTTTAAGCTTTTCTTTCCGCGATTATTTCATAACGTTAAATAAGCACAAAAAAACAACTCAAGGGTTGATGTCGATACAATATTGGCAAGAGAAATTTGCTAACTTACCTTCCGGACCTCCGTTGGACTATATCCACCAGGATGTTCAGCCAGCTTTGGTCATCCGAAGAAGACTCAGTAAAAAAATTCAAAATGTGACACCGCTGACTGAAATAGCTACCGTTATGAATGTACCATTGGGGATAATTCTATTAACCGTTTTTGTGCAATTGCTTGTTTTGAAATGCCAATCGAGCCAAGCTTTTACTTTGGTTGTGGTTAACTGGGACAGGCTAGCAATACATCATGATATTAATGATGTATTGGGTGATTTTACGCGTTTGTCTTGGTTAGTATTTGAAGCGAAAAATAATTCGGATTTATTTTCAGATCAAGTAAGATCCATTTATCAATCATGGCTTTACGATAAGGCGCATGCGGCAACATCTGGACTACAAGAATTAAGAAGACAAATACATAAACAGGGTAAGAAGGTCAGTTTGCCCATAGTATTTACCAATTTAACCCCAGCGGTGGTGATTGAAACGCCTAAATATACTCAAATTACCGATGGTTTATCTCAAACCTCAAATGTATATTTGGATGCGATTTGTGAAATGTTTCATGATGAGTTGCATATTCATTTCGACATTCTAGATCACGTTTTTCCGCCGCACTTGATCGATGAATTATTTAATGAGTATGTAACGGCAATTGAAGCCCTGGCTCAAACAGGTAGACATTGGAAAAACTTTGATTTACTTGATGATGAGATCATTGAAGAGATTTTAGAAGATGAATCATCATCAACAGATTCGAATCGTTAATGGATGGTATGTATGTCAGTATTTGTTTTTCCAGGTCAAGGCGCTCAGCATAAAGGGATGGGTATAGAATTGTTTGATGAGTTTCCAGATTGGGTAAACCAAGCTGACGATATTTTAGGATACTCTCTTCGTACACTTTGTCGAGATAACCCTGATGAAAAACTTCATCAAACTCAGTATACCCAACCAGCTCTTTATGTCGTGAATGCGCTAAGCTTTTTAAAAAGAATAAGGGCTGATCATTGTACTCCTCGCTACTTAGTAGGGCATAGTCTAGGTGAATATAATGCTTTATTAGCAGCTGAAGTATTCGATTTTGCTACAGGTTTACGCTTAGTGCAGCAACGTGGTGCTTTGATGGGTGAGATCAAGGGCGGCAGTATGGCTTCCATAGTTAAATTACGTGTGAACGATATAAGTTCGGCGCTTATGGAGGGTGGATTTTCTGATCTAGTGCTAGCTAATTATAATAGTTATACGCAAACAGTTATGTCGGGTTCGCATGAGTCTATTCGGGCCGCTACCTTATTGCTAGAAAAAGTGGGTGGTTTAGTGATACCCATCAATGTCAGTGGCGCATTTCATTCGCCCGCTATGGCGCAAGCTCAGGAAAAATTTCTAGCCTTTACCGATGAATTTGCTTTTCATAAACCCAAGATTCCAGTTATTGCGAATGTCGATGCCAGACCTTATCGTGTTGATCAGCTTAAGTTAAATTTGGTCGCACAGTTATCAGGTGCAGTTCGTTGGTGTGAATCTATCGAATATTTGCTTGATCAAGGAGAGGACGTTTTTGAAGAAATTGGGCCAGGTAATATATTGAGCAAATTGATACAGCGTATTCGTATCAATCAATGAAGTTTTTTCACGAGGCCATATGTCTTAGAATATTAGACACTTTTCCTCAATAGTTGCCTTGGCAAAGATATCTCTAGCGGCTGCTGTTAATTTAGGACTTAGATGAGTAGATTGTTGGCTGAGTATTAGATTTGACAGGTCTTTATGGATTAAATCTATAGGGAATAATTGATCAAACTGATTGGTGGAAGAGAGCGTATCGATAATATCCATAGTACCTTTGGTAAAGGGTAGATTGTTGAAAAGATTCATCATCGAAGAGTTTAATTCATGAGTTTTTAAGAAATTGAGCAACTCAGTTTGTAACATGATTTGAATAGAAGTTGAGGCTGTTAATGCTAATTTGAAAGCCATTGCTTGGATGTGGCTACCGACGTGAGTGACGTTTTTACCCATTAACATTAAAAGGTCATTGATCTGAGGCAGTATATTAAGATCTCCACCCACCAGGAAAATCAATGAGGCATCCTCTGCATCTTGGTATGATCCTATCAGCGGCGCGGTCAAAAAATGCGCACTTGAATGCTTGGTTATATACTTGTATAACGTATCACATCGAGTCAGAGAGAGGGTACTACAATCAAGAGCAATTGCATGATCCTGTAAGCCGGAAACTATGCCTTCTTTTCCTTCCCAAACGGCGTAAGACGCCTCATCGTCAGTTACCGTTGTAAATATGATATCGGCACCCATGGCGGCTTCCCTCGCCGAATGAGCTTGTAGGGCTCCTTTTGCAACCAAAGGCTTGGTTTTATCAGGGGTTCTATTGTAGATAGTAACCAAATGCCCTGATGCAATAAGACGAGAAATCATCCCAGTGCCCATTTGTCCACATCCCACCCAGCCGATATTCACTGCGGTCTCCTTTTCTGCAGAAATTAAGAAAGACTAGATATTGGTTATAAAGAACTCTATATCTAGACATATATGGTCAATTATCATATAGTTCGCTGCATTGTGACAGAGCTTTCTGTTTTTCTTGATACGTTATTAAAAAATCTCACTAACTAACTCTTATTCAAGGTAAATAATATGGATATTGCAAGAAGTATTTTAGTGGTCGATTCAATTGGTTCAATGAGTACTGAAGGAATAGAGCAATTTATTCGAGATGGGTTTGCTTATGTAAAACTACCTCAGCCTGAGCTGGAAGATGTATTGAAAGAGCTCCATAAAGAGGCTGTGTTGTTTTTTAATCAACCAATGGCAGAAAAGGAAAAAAATGGGATTAAATTTGATCCTGAAACCATTCAAGGCTACGTTGATCGTAGAAAAGAAAAAGATGAAAACCCTATACTACATGAACAAATATTTTTTCGCCCCAACCAACCCTTAGGACCCTTTAAAGCCTTAAACACGGAAATTGATAGCGTACAAAAAACATTTTGGTTAGACATTGGTAAACCACTTATTGAGTTAGTGCTACATCGAGTTTTGAGTACCGCCCAGTTTGATTCAATAAAAATTAATGAGTTATTTCGTGAGGCGACAGATGATGTTTTTTCTTCTTTATCGTTGCTTTATTATCCGTTTACCAAACAACCTGAGCTTTTTGAGTGCGGTCTTAATGAACATACAGATCAAAGTTTTATTACTGTGTTATGGGTCACACAGGAAAGCTTGCAGGTTTGGTTAGAAGATGATGAGGCTTCTTCGGCGCCAAGCCGTAAAGCGGGAGTATGGCACGACCTTTATCCTAAGGAAGGCTATGTTATCGTTAATATTGGAAATGCATTAAAAGTTATCCTGGGAGATCGTTGTAACTCAGCCTTACATCGTGTGCTTATTCCGAAACAAGAGCGTTTGTCCATCGCCGCTTTTTATGACCCCATTTCGACGTATATCATGCGAGATATTGTCGAAAATAAGCTTGTGTTTGGCGGCTCAGCGGTTGCGTATTTAAAAGATCATTTCTCTAAAACATATAGCCCGACATTTGAAAAGACTTTAGAGAACAAAAGTTAGTGGGTTGTTTGGCCCGGGTAAATCCCTCGCAACAGAGACTTTAGCACACGCGATTTAAACACGAAGAATAGTCTTTTAGAGCCTGGCTCTATGAATCTTAAATTTAATGGAAAATGTAATTTGTTAAATTCAAAAAATTTTTACAGCATTGTGTCTCATATAGAGAGTCAGGCAGAACGCTATCCGGATGCTATTGCGCTTGTTTTAGATAAGCAAACGATTAGTTATGAAGAATTAAATACCAAAGCAAACCAGTGGGCTCATTATTTGATTGCGCAAGGTGTAAAGACTAATGATTTAGTGGCATTGGTGTTTGAGCGCTCCATTGAGATGGTCATCAGTATACTTGCAATTATCAAAGCGGGCGGAGCCTATCTTCCCATCGATATTGACTTTCCAAAGCAGCGAATTTCTTTTATTTTGCAAGATGCTCAGACTGCTTTATTAATGACAAATCGTGAATGTTTGATGAAAGAAATAACCTATCAAGGTTGTGTCTTGGTGTTTGCTCAGAAAACCAGTGAATTATCACATTTTTCTGACCACAATCCTCAGAGAATGGTTGGCTCAGACGATCTTATTTATGTGATTTACACTTCTGGTTCTACGGGCGCGCCAAAAGGTTGTATGTTAAACCATGAAGCAGTATGCAACCGTTTAGTTTGGATGCAAAATGAGTTTAATTTGTCGTCACAAGATCGTGTTTTACAGAAGACACCATATAGCTTTGATGTCTCAGTTTGGGAGTTTTTTTGGCCTTTGATGGTGGGCGCTACTCTTGTATTGGCAAAACCCGGAGGACACAAAGATCCTGCCTATTTGTTAGAGGTGATAACAGGCAAAAAAATAACAGTTTGTCATTTCGTACCCTCTATGCTGGCATTGTTTTTAAACGATGTACAAGCCGGTAGCTGCTTGAGTTTGCGTTATGTCATCTGTAGTGGCGAGGCGCTTAGAGCTACTATTGTTCATAAATTTCATCAAAAAATACAAGCTGAACTGATTAATCTCTACGGACCAACCGAAGCGGCAGTTGATGTGACTTACTGGCGTTGTGAAAAAAACAGTAGTAGTTCGATTGTACCTATCGGAAAAGCTATTGATAATGTTCAGATTTATATTTTAGATGACGATCTTTGCCCAGTAAAAAATCAAGATCCAGGTGAGCTCCACATTGCAGGCATTTGTTTAGCAAAAGGGTATTTAAATAGGGCAGATTTAACCAAAGAAAAGTTTATCAAAAATATATTTAGTGATGCTCTGCATGCAAAAATGTATAAAACGGGAGATTTGGCTCGTTACTTGCCGGATGGGAATATTGAATTTTTAGGGCGTATTGATACTCAAGTTAAGTTAAGAGGCTTTCGTATTGAACTTGGTGAAATAGAGTCTGTGTTATGTAAACATGAACTTATTAAAGATGCAATTGTTCGTTTGCAGCTCGATTCATTTGAGGATGAGGTTTTAGTTGCTTATGTTATCCCCCAAAAAGAAAAAAAGATTGATTCGAATGATTTAAAACGCGCATTACAATCTTATCTTCCCCTTTACATGGTACCTTCTTTTTTCATAGAGATGTCTGCATTTCCTCTAACTCCAAATGGCAAGCTTGATACAACTAAGCTACCTAATCCTAGAGACTCCAAAAAAATAATGGCCCAAGACGATCAATTTGTACATATTGAGTCTTTGACTCAATATGTACAAACCTTATTAGCTCAGTCCCATATTCAAATCAAGGATGATTTATTTGAGTTGGGAGCGACTTCCTTTACGATGATCCGGATCACCCAGTGGATTCATGAGCATTTTGGTATTCAGATTCCAATTGATGCTATTTTAAATAGTCCAAGTATTTTTAGTATTGCGAGTTATTTAGATAGCCAAGAACCACTTAGAACGAAAGAAAGACAGGATCTTTCTTTACAAGCGAATCATGCATTAAATCATGTTATCCAACAGGTACAAGTACTTCTTGATATAGCAGATGTTGGATGCGATTCTGATCTCTTTGAATTAGGTGCCACGTCTTTTACAATGGTACGTTTGGCTCAATGGATCAATGAGCAATACAGCATCTCCATTCCCGTGGAGGTGTTTTTACAAAATCCCACTATAGAATGTATCGTCAAGTATTTAAATCAAGAAATACATGCGACCACTACTGGTTTTCCGGATACGCAGCCTTCGTGTGATATTGAAAAGCCCGGTAGTACTGAGGTTGTTAATTTTTTTTCTACAGAAGAGCGAGAAGTTTTTTTTAAAAAGAAACTAAATATCAGGGCAGATACTAAGACCTCAATAAGTTTAAAAGATGGGTTTGAGTCATTGTTATCGAATAGCGACTATCTCAAACAAACCATCTATCGCGAATTTAGAAAAGACAGTATTCCCTTTAGGGATTTTATACAGTTTATAGGGTGTTTGAGGGCTGAGAGTCTTTCCGGACAAGAACGGTATTTGTATCCTTCAGCAGGTAAGACTTATGCAGTACAAACTTACATCCATTTGAAAAAAAATGCTGTAGATGGGATCGAGGAAGGTATTTATTATTATAATCCAATTTTACATGCAGTTAGTTTGATTACCGACAATATTCTAATACCTAAAGAAGTGCATTTTTATTACAACCGACCCATTTATGAAAGTGCTGCATTTACCCTTTATTTTATTGCCCAAATGAGCGCAGTAGAGCCACTTTATGGGGAACCAAGTTTAAACTTTGTTACAATTGAAACAGGCAGTATGTTGCAATTATTGCTGAGTAAACAGGCTGATTTTTCAATTGGGCTGTGTCCTTTAGGAACAATAAATTTTGACGCAATAAGAGGTTTTTTTGAACTAAATTTGAGTCATAGACTGATTCATTGTGTGGTGGGTGGATTAATCGATCAGCCACAAGAAAAAGCAAATCAACTCAACACTATAAAATCCTTGCCATTACCACTAGAACAGCCCTTTAAGTCATCATCGGATATCGCCATCATTGGTCTTAGTGGCCGTTATCCAGGGGCGTCAACTTTAGATGAATACTGGGAAAATTTAAAAACAGGTAAAGTCTCGATTCGTGAAGTACCCCATGAACGCTGGGATTATCATGAACATCATGATCCTGAGCATCATGTTCATGTAAAATGGGGCGGATTCCTTGAAAATGTGGACTGCTTTGATCCATTGCTGTTCCATATAGCCCCAAAAGAAGCGCATCTGTTAGATCCACAAGAACGTTTATTGTTGATGCAGGTTTGGGAAACCCTGGAGAATGCTGGTTATACGCCGCAAAGCCTTAATCAAGTCGCTAAAAATGTAGGTGTTTTTGTGGGTGTCATGTGGGATGACTATCAGGATGTAGCTAGAGAAGCTTCAACTGCGGTACCTGTTTTTAGTAGTGTCCGCCATTCATTAGCTAACAGGACTTCTTTTGCGTTTGATTTTAATGGACCCAGTTTGGTGATAGACACCTCCTGCTCGTCTGCATTAACAGCCTTTCATTTGGCTTGTCAAAGCATTAAAACTGGTGACTGTAATGCTGCGATAGTCGGAGGTGTGAATCTTATCCTACATCCCAATCACTTAAGGTTTTTGAGTGATGTAAATATGGCGGCCAAAGATGGACGAAGTTGTGCGTTCAGTGCTGATGGCACTGGGTGGGTTCCTGGAGAAGGTGTTGGTTGCGTCCTATTAAAGCCATTGAAGGATGCTTTAAAAGATGGTGATCACATTCATGGTATTATTAAGAGTAGCATGATAAATCACAGTGGCCGTACGCATCAGTTTTATATGCCAAATCCTAACGCGCAGGCTGAATTGATACAAACAGCTTTAAAACGTGCAGATATCGATCCAGGGACTATCGATTATATTGAATGCGCATCAAGTGGTGCATTGCTATTTGATTCTGCAGAAATACAAGGTTTGGCAACCGCTTTGCAGTCACAAGGGCATACTTACCGAATAGGTTCAGTCAAGCCCAATATAGGTCATTTGGAGTCTGCATCCGCTTTATCGCAGTTAACGAAAGTATTATTGCAAATGAAACATAAAGCGTTTGCACCCTCTGTTTATACAGATCCAATTAACCCGTTAATTCAGCCTAATACAAAGACTTTTAAAATTCAGAAAACTTTTGAAGCTTGGAAAACATCCTCTGATGATAAACCCAGAAGAGCGGCGTTAAGTGCGTTCGGTGGCGCCGGTTCTTATGGACACTTGATTATTGATTCTTACGAGCAGCCGTTTCATGAGATCGCAAAGGGATCTGTGCTGATTATATTGTCAGCCGGTTCACCTGAACAGCGCCTCAGTTATACAAAACGCCTACATGATTTTATATCAAACTCCACCCATGAGGTTTATTTGCAAAACATGGGTTATACCCTTCAAGTCGGTCGCGTACCGATGGAGTATAGACTAGCGTTTTTAGTGAATTCCGTCACTGAGCTGCAAGTACAAATGCGCGCTTTTATTACAGGAGAGACACATCCTCATATATTCGAAGGTCACGGCGTATCTACTCATACGATGCCCATATCAAAGCTAGAGAACGATTTATCTGTCTTGGCTACTTATTGGGTTAATGGGGGGGATGTCGATTGGGAGCAGAGATATATAGGGCAATGTGTCCACCGAATACCATTACCTACTTACCCGTTTTCTGAACAAGTTTATTGGATTAATAAATCCTTACAAACCCAAGACAGTGTTCACGCGAGTGACGATCATCAAAGCGCTTTGAAAGCGACATTGCGAGATAAAGTGGTTGCTTATCTTAAGTCAGCGTTTGAACGCGTGACTGAAGTTCCAATATCCTGCATGAAGGAAGAAACTCTTCTAGAGCACTATGGTGTTAACTCTCTCATGATTAATCAGTTACATGCTCAACTTAAGATGGATGGGTATGAGTTGCCGATAACAGTGTTTTTTCAGGTCCAAACTTTAGCAGCGCTTGCGGACTATTTTTTGAATAACTATGCATCACAATTAGAGACATTTTTTCTCACTACAGCGCTAGGTTTTTCGCAGAAATGCGCTGCGCTTGAGCAATCTTCGCCGTCGACTGTGTGTGTGACTGAACCAGAGTATAGGGCGGAGCATGATGTTGATATTGCTATTATAGGCCTTAGTGGCCGTTATCCCGGTGCAGAAAATTTAGATGAGTTTTGGGGAAATCTCAAGCAAGGGAAAGATTGTGTCATTGAAATCCCTGGAAATAGATGGGACTTTAAACGATTTGATCAAGATAAAGTGCTTACGCGAGGCCATGATTATTGTCGATGGGGGGGCTTTTTAAAAAATATTGATATATTTGATCCTTCATTTTTTAATATAGTTCCGAAAGAAGCCGAACTCATGGATCCTCAGGAGCGTTTATTTTTACAAACTGCTTGGGAAGCAATTGAAGACGCTGGGTATGCCCAAGAAACACTGTCAAGCCATCCTATATGTAATAAAGTTGGTGTTTTTGTTGGGGTGATGTGGGCAGAATATCCGACGTTTGCTTTAGAAAAAAATAGTGGTGCTTCATTACCGCATGTGGCGTATTGGTCTATTGCAAACCGTGTCTCTTATTGCTTAAATCTTAAAGGTCCCAGCTTAGCTATAGACACGGCCTGTTCTTCTTCTTTATCGGCTATTCATTTTGCATGTGAAAGTATTCGTTCAGGTAGTTGTGATTTGGCTCTAGCTGGAGGTGTAAATTTATCGTTACACCCTAATAAGTATCTTGCGCTGTCCCAAATGGGCTTTACGTCAAGTGAAGGCAAGTGTCGTAGTTTTGGAGCAGGTGGTGATGGATATGTGCCAGCAGAAGGCGTTGGTGCGCTATTGCTTAAGCCTTTAAAGGCTGCCTTAAAAGATGGCGATAATATTTATGGTATTATTAAAGGAAGTGCTGTTAATCATGGTGGAAAGACCAATGGATATACAGTACCCAATCCGTCTGCGCATAAAGATTTGGTGATTGAGGCGATTAAAAAAGCGAAAATTAATCCAAGGCACATAAGTTACATCGAAGCCCATGGCACAGGAACTGCTTTAGGTGATCCTATCGAAATGTGTGGTTTGTCTGAAGCTTTTTCTGCTTTTACTCAAGATACTCAATTTTGTGCTCTTGGCTCAGTAAAGTCAAATATTGGTCACGCGGAAGCAGCTGCAGGTATAGCCGGATTGACTAAAGTGTTACTGCAATTGAAGCATAAAACCCTAGTAACCTCTTTGCATGCGCAAACTCCCAATAAAGCAATTGTGTTTCACAAGACACCTTTTTATCTTCAACAAAGCAATTCCGTATGGGCCGCGCCTACAGCGGAAGATAGTGATTTAAGCCTACCGAGATATGCAGGAATTAACTCTTTTGGTGCAGGGGGATCTAATGCGCATGTCATCCTACAAGAGGCACCCGAAAAGAAAAAAATAGAAAATATAAAAGCGTATTACTTGGTGACACTCTCTGCGAAAACAGCATCGGCTTTTATTGCACAACAAGAAAGACTCTTGGTTTGGTTGGAATCGCATCATGAGGATATCGAATCAATTAGTTATACGTTAAATGTAGGACGAAACCATTATACACATCGTGGTGCTTGGGTGGTCAGTGATAGTACAATGTTACAAACTGCTTTAAGAGACTCTTTAGCTAAGCGTGCTAGTGATTCGTCATTCTCCGGAACAGTAGACCCCTCTCTGGTGCTTGATGATGCGGCTATTTACGAAGAAGTATTGGCCGTCACTCTTAAAAAGTTACAGAACTCTCCTGACATTGAGAGTTATAAAAAAAACTTACGCGTATTAGCTAATTTGTATGTTAAAGGTTACAGTATTCATTGGTCTTTGTTACATCAGGGCGAATCAAAAACTAGAATTTCATTGCCTACGTACCCTTTTGCTTATGAAAGTTACTGGATCCCTGATATTCCCAAAGTAGCAGATGCAAAAGAAGTAAGCGCTGCGGTTTCTATTGAGAAAACTTATAATTCAAGACGCAAAGCAGTTTTTTTGCAGAAAAATTGGATTGCTTCTCCTAGTAAAAAATTGCAGAAGCAATGGAGATGTATTTTTATCTATGATTGCATTTCTAGTGATCTTGCACATCACATGTCAGAGTGTCATGACAGTCATCTTTTAATAGATGTGGCGAAAATTGACGCATATTTGCAGCATGATCTGACGAGGTATGATGCATTGATTGATCTCTCTATGCATATTCCAGATGGATCATTAACGTGGATAAGTTTACTGCAAGTATTCATTAATTCGATACAGGATATCCCGAAAACAGTTCTACTCGTAACTTCAGGATTAGATTGTTACAGGAATACAACTGTTTGTTTAGCAGGGGCTGAAAAAACGGGCTTGTACCGCATGCTGCAAAGCGAGTATGGGCAATTAGTATCGAAGCATTTGGATTTAGATCCTCTGGAAACTGATGTTCGTACCCGTTCTTCTCTTATTTTTCAAGAATTAGGAGAAGATGTTGTTGAAAATGAGGTGTGTTATCGGAAGTCTGTTCGATATCGAGCTATATTGAAAGAATTTTCCCCGGCTTATGTTCAGCCAGCTGTATCATTTATGCCTACGCAGCAGCTTTTAATTACTGGCGGTACAAAAGGGATTGGGCTGCTTTGCGCATTCCATTTTGTAAAAAATCATGGTGTTAAAAAAATTATTTTGACTGGCCGGGATGTTATTCCGAAAAAAGCTGAGTGGTCAGATATAGCAAGCTTTTCTTCTACAATACAAGAGAAAATAAAAAACATTACATTATTGGAGTCCTACGGCGCATCTGTAGAGGTCGTGTCTTTGGCTTTAGATGATTTTGATTCTGTAAAGCAGTTTATAGAGCAAGTCACCAAGTTCAAGGGACCCATTACTGGCCTAATTCACGCTGCGGGCTGTGTGGATGGAAAAAACCCTGCTTTTATTAAAAAATCTATGGATGATATTAGACGTGTATTATCTCCCAAAGTGATGGGGTTACGAAATTTATTGAAGTGTGTGGAGAAGCAAGATCTTAAGTTTGCGCTATTGTTTTCTTCTGTATCAGCAATGATACCAATCTTATCTGTTGGTCAAAGTGATTATGCTATGGCTAATGCTTATATGGATCACGTGGCATCATCCTCACATGATTTTCCTATAGTGAGCATTCAATGGCCTTCCTGGAAAGAAACTGGTATGGGAGAAATAACCACAAACGTGTATGAGAACACGGGTTTATTGAGTATTACTGATGAAGAAGGTCTACAGTTTTTAGAGTGTATATTGCGCAATTTATCCCAGTCAGTTGTAATGCCTGTTATGGTAAATTTGGATCGGTTTGATATGGAAAAGGTAATATTACCGAAATTTGGAAAGACTCTAAACACCACGTCATCTTCTGTATTAGAAGCCAATGAAAATAGTGTTTCTATTTCAGTTGTATCGCTATGGCTTCAGGCTTTAATGGAGAAAGAATTAAAACTTCCCAAAGGTCGATTGGAAGAAACACTGTCTTTTGCTGATATTGGCATTGATTCTATTTTACTTACAGAGGTCCTGTTAAACATTAATCAAGCTTTAGGACTGGAACTTAATTTATCAATATTGCTTGAACACTCGACCGTCAAGTCGTTGAGTGAGTGGTTGTTTGTAAATTGCCAAGAATCATTGATGAGGACATTTGTATCTCATAAAACTCATCAAGTTTTGCCTCATGAAGATCGGAAGCCTGAGCTAGATATCATCTCAAACGGACCAATTAAGAGCAGCAATTTTTCAAGGGCTCATAAACTCAATGAAGAAGCTATCGCTATTATTGGCATGTCATGCCAATTTCCAGGTGCAAGTTATTTAGAAGCCTATTGGGATTTATTGGCAGAGGGACGATCCGCAATTACTCCTGTGCCAAAAAACTGTTGGGGATTAGAAAACTCTTTTTACGCTGGGTTGATTAATGGTATTTATGATTTTGATCCGGAATATTTTTTGATCTCAAAAGAAGACGCACGGATCATGGATCCGCATGCAATGCTATTATTACGAGAATGCTTAAAAGTGATTTATCATGCCGGTTATCGCAAAGAAGAGGTATATGGCAGTCATACTGGCGTTTATATTGGAGCCAGAAGTCATTATCAAGCTAGTCTTCAGAATCTTCAAACTACACGTAACCCTATTATGGTCGAGGGCAAGAATTATTTGGCTGCAAATATTTCGCAATTTTTTAATTTTTCTGGTCCCTCATTAGTTGTAGATTCAGCATGTTCTTCTGCATTGCTAGGGTTAGATCTGGCAATAAACGCGATACAATTGGGTAAGATTAGTTCGGCTTTGGTCGGCGGCATCAGTTTATTGACGGGACCTCATGCGCATCAATTGTTTGCAAGTAGAAAACTACTCCAGCCCGATGGTCAATTTCATATTTTGGATCAGAGGGCTTCTGGTGTTGTATTGGGTGAAGGGGTAGGGGTGGTATATATCAAGCCGTTATCTTTAGCATTACAAGATGGTGATGTTATTTATGCTACTGTTGCGGGTATTGGTGTTAATAATGATGGTCGTACTGCAGGGCCAGCCACACCAAGCATTAACGCTCAAAAATCGGTGATGCAAAATGCATTAAATCAAAGTCAGTGTCATGCTGATGATATCAGGTATATAGATGTAAATGGGTCAGGTTCAGAGGTGACCGATTTATTGGAGATAAAAGCAATTGATAGCGTGTATCGCGATAAACACACAAGGCCTTGTTATTTAGGATCAATGAAACCCAATATTGGTCATCCTTTAAATGCTGAAGGCATTGCAAGCTTGATCAAAGTTTGCTTGATGTTACATAAGCAAAGTTTGGTGCCTTTTTTATCCGGTCAACAGGCACTGACCCATTATTCTTTACAAGAAAAAAACTTTGTGTTTCCAAGGGCCGCCGAGAATATGTCTCTACCTTATGCTGCATTGAATAGTTTTGCCGACGGTGGTACAAATGCGCATGTTATTTTGCAACATTATTCGATGCCTCCTGATTATGTTTATCGAGAATCTTTAAGTAGCCCTGTTTTAAATTTAGTCGATAGTCGTCATTTATTAGCACCCACTGAATGTGCCCTCACATCGGGATTCCCCAATGATTGAATCTGATAATAGAAAATTACAACATAAGTTTTTAACTTCGAATATTTGGTCAAAAAATTTAGATGGTCATCATCCCATATTGAAAAACCATACGGTGTATGAGCGAGGTATATTACCAGGGTTGGCATGGATAGATTTTCTGTTCCAATGGTTTGCTGAGCTTGGGTTTGAGTTTGATGGACTCGAGTTACGTAATCTTTCTATCTATCACCCTCTCATTGTTTCCGAGAATAAGGCAGTAAAGCTTAACGTTAAAGCCACGGAAAATAAGAATTATTGGAGTCTGGTTGTCAGTGATGAGCATGAGCTGAACCCATTGCAATATATGACTGCTGAAATGCATGTCTGCTCATCGGTGTATTTTAATGAAAAAGTTGATTTAGATAGCATCATTGAACAAGCTGAGTTAACTATTCCTTTACAGCGAATTTATGCGCGATGTCGTTCTCAAAAACTTGTTCATTCTGAATGTATGAAAGTTAAGGGGCAAGCATACCGTTCAAGTGATGCTATTTGGGTAGAGCTTAGATTGGCGAAAAATGATGTAGATAATACAGATCATTATATTTTTCATCCAGCATTAATTGACAGTAGTGGCATCGGTTCAACAGAGTTATTTGATATTTTTGATCCCACCCGAGAACAATTATTTTTACCGTTGTTTTATGAAGCATTTCGAGCGGAAAAGTCGATAACTCAGGCATGTTATACGAGAATCAAGGTATGCTCTTTATCAAAAAAAGAAGAAATCATCACACTAAATATGGATTTTTTTGATGAAAATGGTAACAAAATTGCAGAATTAGTAAATTTTAAAAATAAACTGGTAAGACATCCAGGGTTGATTAATTCGGACTATCAATCCTCTGCACACAGGCAGAATCAGCCGATTATTTCTCCATCGATTGTCGATTTAGATAAAAAAACAGATGGTTCTATTGCTACTTTTATTAAGACACTTATCGCTATGCATCTGGGGGTCGATGAAATAACAATTGAAACAGGTGTTGGATACTATGAGTTAGGTTTAGATTCGCCTAAGTTATTGGAAGTCGTGGTTTCTATTGAGGATTATTTATCTACTCCATTGTCACCTACTTTATTATTTGAATATACCACCATAGACAGTTTAGCAAATTATTTATTAGAACAGTATGGTGATTCTAGCACTAGTGGTCTATCTGTTACATCTGAGGATAAAAGAGAATCGATATATTCTTCCTTGTATCCGACCCATGCCCCTGTGCCCATCGATTCGATTTCTCCCATCAATGTATCGAGTCATCAAGATATCGCTATTATTGGGATGTCAGGGCGATATCCTATGGCGAACAATTTAGCTAAATTCTGGGAGAATTTGCAAAAAGGCAAGGATTGTATCACCGAAATTCCAGAAGACCGCTGGCGTGGGGATTGTTTGAATTATGCTTATTCCCCATCAGGTAAGAAAGCATCAAAATGGGGTGGTTTTATTAGTGATGTAGCTGCTTTTGATGCACAATTTTTTAGGGTTTCACCTCGAGAAGCGGAAAGTATGGATCCCCAAGAAAGACAGTTTTTAGAGGTTTGTTGGGAAGCTATGGAAGACGCTGGATACACACCTGAGACAATAGTGTCAGGTGAGGGGCCTCATCAAAGAAAACCCGTAGGTGTTTTTGCTGGTGTGATGCATAAAGACTATACCTTGATACAAGCCGAAGCAATTTTACAGGGTGTGGATACGCAGATGTCTCTTAGCCATGCGCCTATTGCGAATAGGGTATCTTATTTTTGTAATTTTCATGGCCCTTCTATGGTTGTTGATACTGTTTGTTCTTCTTCTTTAATTGCAGTGCATCTTGCCATTGAAAGTATTTGTAGAGGCGAGTCTCGAGTTGCATTTGCTGGTGGGGTGAATCTTTCCTTACATCCTAATAAATATTTAACTTATACACTTATGGATTTGCACTCTAGCGATGGTTATTGCCGCACATTTGGGCAGGGTGGAGACGGTTATGTTTCTGCTGAAGGGGTAGGCGCAGTGTTGTTAAAGCCTCTTATAGATGCACTTGCTGACGGTGATAATATTTATGCAGTGATCAAAGGAAGCGGTACTAATCATGGTGGAACAGCCAGTGGTATTACCGTACCTTCACCGGTTGCACAAGGTGATATGATAGCGACATGCCTACGTAAAACTCAGATTGATCCTGAGACAATCAGCTATATCGAGGCTCATGGTACGGGTACGTCATTAGGTGATCCTATAGAGCTTCAAGGATTGAACCAAGCATTTGGCCAGTTCACCGAAAAAAAACAATTTTGTGCTTTAGGCTCGGTAAAATCCAATATGGGGCATGCCGAATCTGCTGCAGGTATTAGTGGTCTGACCAAAACTGTTTTGCAACTTCACCATAGGATTTTAGTAAAATCGTTGCATTCTGATACAGTTAATCCCTATCTAGATCTCACAAATTCTCCGTTTTATATTCAAAATCGCACTGAACCATGGAAAAATGGTTCATCACATGTTTTAAGAAGGGCCGCAGTAAGTTCTTTTGGAGCCAGTGGGTCAAATGCGCATGTTATTCTTGAAGAGGCTCCTGCGCGTGTATTGCTAAAGGGAAACAAACCTTATTATCTTATCACCTTGTCGGCAAAAACCGCTGAAGCCCTTGAGAAAAAGAAACTTGAGCTGAGTACTTGGATTCGTGACAACAAGCGTGTTCATTTTGCCGATATCAGTGCATTGAGCTTCACACTTAATGTAGGACGGGAACATTTTAATCACCGCGCTGCATGGGTGGTTAAAGATCTTAATGAGCTTGAGAAGCGATTATTAGATTTAAAAGAAGACGCATATTTTCAGGGCGTAGTGGTAAAAAAACCCCAAGTTCATGACAATCCGGATCTTAAACAAGTAATAAATGATTCAGCAAGCGCTTTTTCAAGTACTGATATGGATGTACAACAGAAACTGAAAATCATTGCGAATTTTTACGTAAAAGGTGACTTGATCGACTGGCGTTTACTTTATCAAAATGAGCCTAAGCAACGTATTTCTTTACCGACTTACCCTTTTGCAAAAGAAAAATTTTGGGTGCCTCTGTTGGGAGTAAATAAGGAGATGTCTCATCAGTCGTTATTAAATTCTTTTAAAGATGTCAGTGCGTATTTCAAACAAGCAGAAAGGATGTCGAGTGAAGAACTAGTCTCTAACGTGGGTTCAGAGGAATCAGAAAAGCGTTTAGGGTATTACATACCTTGTTGGACGCGGTGTGAGTTGGAGGT
>CAZVEH010000015.1:0-51321 GCA_964625775.1 uncultured Legionella sp.
AGTACCACACGACAGGAGATCCCTCGCTGCGCTCGGGATGACGTGGGGAGTTACGAATCGAGATAGATATCCGATGAGGGAAACATGAGCTTTTCACAGCAAGTGTTGAGCTAAAACAATAGGCTTTTGGCTGGCTGCTGGGGCGGGGCGTCCAAATCTAGATCACTGGTTTCTGATTCTAATTTTTTCAGTATTCGCTTGGGATCGCGCAGCATTCGTTGTTGATATATTGTCACCAACATATTCAAATCGCTCATGCCTCGTTGTAATGAATCCGCCGGAGGATTTGCAAATCCCCAGGCACGATCTCCGTCTGCTTTATGTATAGCAATAGAAACGCCAAGGAGCGGATTTGGTTTTCTATCAATAAACCAGGATTCAGACTGATCAGTCAGTAGATTGTAAAATATGATGGTTTTTAATGCATCTTGTGTATCTAAAGAAGAGGTTGGGCAGAAACTTAATTTAGAACAAAAAAGTTGAGCAATCCAGAGTGGAACCTTTCCTAGCTCTCCACCTAAAGTAAGCCACAACGGTTTAAGTAGATCCCACGCGCTCGTTTGACAGTTTTTTGCTTGAATTAATCGAAGTGCTGCAACATCGTACTCATAAGCTGCTTTAATAACAGGTTTCATCGGAAAATGATGTGACTTTGTGGTTAACTCATCGTTTAGTACAAAGTCCAAGCCTTGCTTTTTAATATGATTGTATTCTAACTCAAGCTTCTTTTCCGTGGCTTTATCGATGAATTCATCTAACAGCGTAAGCAACTCTGTATCACCGGCCCAATAGAGATATCCATATGCAGATCGTTCAGCAAAAAATCGGCCTGCGGCATCTATCATAGGTCCTTGATGGGATATCAAATAAGAGGCTAATTCTCGATGGTGTTGTAAAAAAGTCTTTATTTTATTGTGATTGTTCTCACCTTCCACGGAGACTAAATACCGTAATCTATAACTTAAATAACATCGCCGTTCGAGAAGATAAGCGGCAGAGTTAGGTATGTCTTGAAATAGTTTTTGTTGGGCGCTACTTAAGATATGCTTGTCTTTCACAACAAGAAATTCAAATATTACATCTAATATTTGAATGGTGAAATAATTATTACAGCTTACTTCAGTTTGGTCGCGTAAATTTCTTTTTATTAATATTGTTCCAATTAATACATATAACGTTAGGTTTTGTTTACGCTCGACTGCATCTTGCATGTATACACCTTGGCATCGTTGCTCTGGAGTTAAAAACTCTTGTATTTTATTAGCACATAGAAGCCATTATATAGTAATGTTTTATTCATTTCACTATAAATTATTCAACAAAAGATGATATTTTTTGACTTTTGTGATCTAAAATGTTATCGTATGAGAAATAGATGATCACCGAAGTGCTTTATGTACCGTAAACGAGAACGATCGCCTGAAAAATCACCATCCCATAAGATGCCTGGAATAAACTTGGGTTTTTTTTCTGATGGGCCAAATACCGAAGAGGGCAGAAGACAGCGAAGGTTTGATAGTTTATCAAGACTTCTTAGTTTAAGCAGCCAACGTTCTGCTTGTACCGCTGTGACTATATTTGAGGGTGAACTTATTATCGCTTTAAATTGTGCTGATGGAAAACTCCCTTCAGATATTGCGCGATTTGCTCACCAAAAACTAGTGGTTTTACGTTCCATACTAAAAAACCCAAAAAGGTCGGTAGATAAATTACCTGAAAATTTGTTGGATGCACAAACATACTTTTCGTCAGACATACAGGAATTAAAAGATTCTGGAGGATTATTTCAAGGCGGTGTTGAGACTATTGCTCAGGCATTATATAAATTAATAAAATCTATCTCTGGTAGAGATGATCCAAGTTTAGACACTGATGCTTTTAGTCCTGATGAAATAAATGTTTTATTGAATTCAACTGCATGTAAAATATTGGTACCTGTAGAACTGGATTCAATCCTGTCGTCCGATATGGAGTTCAGTTATGAAACGGCGTCTTCTCCCACAGATAGCTCTTTAACGTCTGTGATGGACAACTCGTTCTCAACAGCTTCGATGAAGAGTCCAGTAGCCCGTTCCTCTTCATTCAAGTTCGATTCTTTAGATTCATCCTGTGCTACATCTAGAAACAGTTCTGGTGTTAAGGCTAATTCATCTATGACGGGTGGTTCAACCAATAGCAGTGGGTTTTCGCAATTCTGGGATGAGATTGATGATTCTTCAAACGATGTATCAGCTTCCGACTTCTTGAGCAGTTCATTCAATGCATCTTGTGCATTTGAAAATAAAAGTAATGGTAGTAGTAGTTCGAATATCGATGAAAATACGATGTATTATGCGATGAATATTTATAATATTGTGAATAAAGAGGAAAAGCTTTCTCAACAGCAGGAGTTTCCCGAGTCGATATACAAAAAAGAGAATAAACCACAAAATGTCGCCGCATTTCATGCCGAGCAAATGATCGCGCTCTATCTTAAAAATGTGAAAAAAATAGATCTCAATGATAGTAGCGCACCTCCTATAGCTTTTGGCATCAGTAAGCTGTGTTGCGCTGCATGTCGTATTTTATATCAGTTTGAACGCATCAAACTTCGAGGGACAAGTAATAACTATTTTAGAGGTGTGCCAAATATTGTTTCATCTTCAGACTCAACTGAAGACCCATCTGAATTCAGCACCCCGGTAAAAGAAAAACGTACGTCAACCGCAATGGCTAGTCCTTGGAGCTAGTATGGAGGTTAGACTTTTTTACACAAGAGCTATATGTGTAAAATATCAAAATGAGAGCTTTCAAAAGTGATTATGGTTGTGGGCCACTTTCCCCTTCGCCCTCATTTTCTCGTTTTCTTTTTTTACTTTTCTTGGGTGAAGTGTCTGGCGGTTGGCTGATCAGGGGCGCGTAAGGTGCGCTGATTTTTTTATTCACAGGTGGTAATTCGATGTTTTTCCGCACAGCAGCTGTTTCTTGGGTTGCTAGACGTTCGGTGATCACTGCCGTGCTTTCATGTTGATGGGTGTCAAGCAACTGATCTGAGCGTGTGAGTGCGTCTTGAATGTTATTCAATTGAGCGCGTTGTTTTTGAAAGGTAAACGCAAATTGTAACCCAGTGCCGCCTAATGTCACCAATAACAAAGCTGATAGTGCAATTGCAGGGATCCCAATCGGAGGAAAAGCCAGTGCCATCAGCGCGACCAAACTGATGACAAACATCAATCCATAGGTCCAATAAGAAGCGGTATTGATTTGTTTTTCAACTACAATCTGAGGATCAATATTGTGTTCTGGTAAGAAATCATCAATATTTTTGTAGGTTTGCTGCAAAGTTTGGATTTGTGCGTCATCTAATTCACGAGTACCCGGAGGATTTTCTTCTTCCCAGTACTCATTGTGTGCATGTCTAAAATCTATGGCGGCCAAGCCCGCATCGATAGCAGCATAAGCCAAGGCAACAATTCCTACAGGAGGGATTGCGATACCTATAAGCAAGGGTGCGGTCAGTAGCATCAGATCAAGGCTGGCTCTACGATGTTGCAGCCAATAAGCAAACAATGTTTTGGGCGGGTTTGTTAAGTATCCTGCGCGCTGGTCTATGAGTGCTTGCAACATTTTTTGTAGATTTTGATGTGCGGAGTTGGATGTGTCTAAATAGGGGCTGATTAAAAAGTCGATATTTCTTTGAGCGGTTTCAAGTAACTCTGTGTTATTGGCATAGAGAATGTGTATGAGCTCTTTCTCAATCAAGGCCGCTGTTTTCTGGTCAACAGGTACTTCTTTTATGAAACCCTCCCGAAATTCTAGAGCCAGGGTGAGTTCTATTTGCATGCTCTCTTGGCTCATGATTCATATCTCCTAGTACAAAATATAATAAACCAATAGGGCTACGCCAGTCAGTGCGGCGAGGGGGTGTAGAACCAATAGTAATTTGGGAATGGCTTTTTTACGTAAATCAAAACTAAGCAGGGTGAATCCACCCAGAGCAGCTAACATCAAGACCACCACACTGGCGATGGGTTTGGCGCCGGCATGCATCACGGTATAGGCGATCAAGCAACCCAGACCTAAAATAGCAACCAATCCATGTAAAAATACAGCAGGTTTGAAGCTGGGCCGGTCACAGGCCAATTGAATAAAAACGATGAGTCCAAAAAATACGGCTAAGAAAAAAAATCCCAGCGCTAGGTACATTAAGTTTTGCATGTCACGGGCTCCCAATCAATCCATTGAAGGTTTGTTAAATAATATAATCCACAACGAACCAGAAGTCTTGGGTTTTCTTGAAATATTTCTGCGTATTGATCCAGTTGTGTTTGATGGGCGGTCAATGTTTGCTGATCAGGTTTGCCCGTTTTAAAATCAATGATCCAGCGGGTATTATTGTCTACAAAGGTACGATCAATAATGCGAGTACTCGTGCCCTGGTGGGTCAAAAGCTCGTATTCGTTGTGTTCTTGCTGATGGCATTGAGCGATCCATTGGCCTCGGGGATCATTCAAAAAGGCATGAATCTGCGTTTGGATTTGAGTGAGTGCTGATGTGAATGCGTGATCGGCAAATCCCATGGTTTTGAGTTGGTCTTCTGCCAATTGCCAAGGAATATCAGTTCGTTCTTTGGGATGATACGTACAAATCCACTGCAACAGTTCATGGGTCACAATGCCTACCAGTCTTGGCATGGAAGGAAGCAGGGAGAGTGCTTTGTGTTGCGGTATAGTGCCCCCTGGCAGGTGCGAGGGATCTTGGTAATATGCTAATGGTAATCGCCATAAATCAGGCGTAGTTGGTGGATGGGTTTCAGCAAGCGATGTGCTTGTGTCTGTGGTTGTAAATACATGTTGTTGCAGCATGTGTCGAAAACTTTTTTGTCTGAGGGTGGTATGATGATCAAATAAATACAACCGTTGCTTGGCGCGAGTCACCGCTACATACAGTAAACGCTGTGACTCGTAGAATGATTTTTGCGCATCCAAACGGCCTAAATAATCATATAGCCGACATTTTTCTTCGGCAGCTGCTTTGATGGGGGATAGCAAGAATAAATCATCTTCCCCTTGTCTTGGTAATTTAAGCCATCTCATCAAGGTTTGGTCATTTTGAAACGGTTTGGCGCCTAAGCCAGGTAGAATAACGCCATCAAATTCTAACCCTTTGGATTTATGAATGGTCATAATTTGTAAACGTGCTGGTGTTACTTTTTTCGAGTACAGTGCGTTGAATTGTTCATACAATAATTTTAAATCAGAAATTTGACCGTCTGCTTCAAACTGCTGAAGCAAGGACCAATATTGCTCTAGATCTTCTTGTTCTGCAGGGGTCAGGACGTGATCAAGATGCAATTGTTTTAAAATCTCCAAGAGAGACGTGACCAAGTCGTATTGATGGCGATGCAGTAATGCGTGGTGTAGCACAGCGTAGAGGTAGTGTGCCCGTATGCGTCCTTCTTCGCTTAATGTGTGGAGGTCTTGTGCCTGAGATAAAGCCACATAGATTGAGCTATGATGTTGTGCCAGGACCAGCAGATCTGCCAAGCTCAACCCGCACCAGGGGCTTCGTAGAAACGATAACCATGCAAGGCGATTGGCAGGCATCAAAAAAGCCTGTGTGAGTGACCATATGTCTCGCAAATGCGGGAGATGAGCAAGTAAATCAATGTCCACCCCTTGGAAAGGAATTTGGTGTTTGCGTAATAGGGCAATGATCGGGCGCAATTGAGCCCGTGATCGCACCAAAATGGCAAGCGAGGCATTGGGATGAGCGGCCAATTCGTCGGTGATGACTTTGAGTATGGCGCTGGCTTCGCTGGCAGGGTCTTCATACTGATATGCTTGAATATAACTCGCTGTATGTTCTGGTAGCAATGGTGTGGATGAATGAAATGATACAGCGCCACTTTCAATATCGTCTCTGTTTGGAAAAATAGTTTGAAAGTGTTGATTCACCCATTGTACCAAAGTTGTGGTAGAGCGAAAATTGGTACTCAAATGCAATGCGTGTAGCGGAATTGCGCCAATGCCTTGGGCTTGTGCGCGTAAAAACAAACCCACTTCGGCTGCTCGAAAGCGATAAATGGATTGCATGGGATCGCCAACAACGAACAGGGTTCGACCGTCCCCAGGTTCCCAACCTTGAATCAACTGGGTGATCAGCTCGAATTGTTGCAAAGAGGTATCTTGAAATTCGTCAATTAAAATATGCTGTATGCGATGGTCCAGATATAGAGCCAAATCCGTGGGTGCTTCATCATCCCCTAATGCCAAGCGCGCTTGATGTGCAACGCCGGTAAAGTCAATGCATTCAGAGGCATGGCATTGTAACTCTAGATGAGCGACCAATAGGGGTAAGATATGAAACAATGCTTGCAAAACAGCCCATTGATGGGGTGCAAACTCTGGTTTGGGCAAATGGCTGACACTGATCAGCGTGGTCACAAAATCAGGTAATTCTAAGAGGGCAGCGCATAATGCCTTAGAGCGAGTTTTTAGCAGGGTATATATGTCATCGGAACAAATACCGCGTTTCAAACCGATATGATGATCAAAGCCCTTACGTAAGGTTTGCGTAGAGGTTAATAATAGGGTTGCCAGAGCGGTTGCTCTTTCTGCATTGAGGGCGTCAAAGTGTTGCCAGCTGTGCAGCGAGGAGTACTTCGGGTCATTGAATCCACAATGCTGCACCAGTAAAGAGACCAATGTGACCAACTCATGTTGTAAGTCCTGGGGTAATGTTTGCCGAAAACGCAGTAATTCATGTTGTTCAATCCATGCCAAGGCTTGTTCAAATTGGGCTTTGCTTTGCGAACGTGCTATGAACATGGGCGTTAACCACTGATCACGCTGAGCGAGCACTTGTGCGAATAAAGCGATCAGCAAATCTTGGCGATTATCCAAATGGCTCAGTAAGAGCCGGAGATCGTCTTGGAGGCTCGCTTCATCGGTGGCCGAACGCACATAGGCACGGGCTGCTTCCCAATATAAAGCCTGGGGTTGTTCGGTGATGGTGGCAAAATGATTGCTATGTAAAGGAATGGCGCGGGTGATCATTTGACATAGGGCGTCAATGGTCATGATGCGTAGTCGATTGCTTTGTTGCAGCAAATGCCATCCCAAGGCTTGGTCACGCTCTAATGCTTGGCGTGCGTAGAGGTGAGTGGTGCGTTGATGCGCGGAAGTGGCTTCTACCCCTTCCGCGACTTGACGCATAGCCAAAAGGACTCGTTCACGCATTTCATTGGCTGCCTTACGCGTAAAGGTCAGGGCGATGATGTGTTCAGGTGCTTGAACTTGATGCAATAACCTTAAAAAACGTTGGGTCAGTATTTCTGTTTTCCCTGAACCAGCAGGTGCTTGGACGATAAAAGAGTGTGCTGGATCAGTGGCTGTTTCACGCTCTCGCTGATCATGTAGCATGATCAGGGGCAGGCCAGATAATTTCTTGAGCGGCAGTTCTTAAATTATAAGTAGAACTCATACAATGTCCATAAGCGCCGGCGTTTGCAATTAAAATCACATCCGATTCGAATGTATCCGGTAAAATGCGATCATAACCCAAGGTGTCGCCAGATTCACAAATTGGTCCAACGATGTGTGCAAACCCTGTGTTGCTCTCATGAAAACGAGTCAAATTGACAATGGGATGGTAGGCGCCATATAACATGGGTCGGATCAAGGAATTCATACCGGTTTCAATGCCCACAAAGCGTACTTTGCCCTTTTCTTTGCATTGGGTTACTTTTGCTAACAAAATACCACTTTCGGCCACAAAATAACGACCTGGTTCTAACCAGAAAGAAACCGTCGGGTAGCGAGATTTGACGCCCAGAAGCAATCGGTCCAATTCTTCCAGATTCAAAGGCTGCTGACCTGGTTTTTCTGAAATACCCAGTCCGCCTCCTAGATTGATAAAGGTAATATTGGGAAAGCGTTGTATCTCATTTGCTAGCGTAACGGCAGTGTCTTGCCATAAATCGGGCGATAAAATCCCGCTGCCTGAATGCGCATGTAATCCAATCACGTCGATGTCGTGCTTTTGAACCAAATCAGCGACTTTACCCAAATGACTGGTAGCAATACCAAATTTAGATTCATTGCCACCTGTGCAGACAAATTTATGATGTCCAGCACCGGTGCCAGGATCAATGCGAAGTAAAATCGGATGGCCTTGGAATATGTCTGGCCAATGTTCTAAAGGATATAAACTGTCGATGGTGATATAGCAACCCGTCGTGAGTGCATAGATATATTCTGCTTTGGACGCAAAATTGGGGGTAAATAAAATGCGATGGCGATCAATGTCGGGGCATACCTGTAACACCAAGTCCAATTCTTGTGGTGAAACGCATTCAAATCCAATGCCTTTTTCGGCCAAAATACGAATGATATCAGGATGAGGATTGGCTTTAAGCGCATAAAAAATAGCATCGATAGACCGTAATTTTAGCAACGTATCCGTTTGCCTGAGCAGGGTTTTTTTATCATACACATAACAAGGCGATTCTTTGGCGGCCAAAGAAAGCAAGGCCTCGCGGTCTGTTTCCCACCAAGGTGGTGTTTGCGGTTCTGGCTTGCCAAATTCTTCATGCCAACTTTTAGAGTAATAAAAACTCTGTGGATTAGATTCGATCAATAAGGCGTGGAGTTTTTGACATAATTTTTCTGCTTTGGATTCATCCACCACAAAAGTTAAATTCAAATCATTCGATGCAAGTGAAATCAGGTGAACTTGTTGATCATCAAAAACTTCAAAAGCGGATCCCAATTGCGGTAACACCCGTCGAATATGGTGTCCCACCAAACTAATGGCGGAGCAGGGCTCGATGATTTTGGCGCGCCCAAATTGATTGAGATCCTCTATCAAGGCATCCAGTCTGCTGCGATAAGAGGACTTGCCATGACTGTCTAACGACAACGTGACGTTAGATTCAGAAGTTGCTAATAAATCCACAGAAAATTGGTGTTGTTTGAATGCCGCAAAGACATCGGCTAAAAATCCAATTTGCTGCCACATGCTGACGGTATCAATCGAGATCAAGGTAATGCTGTGTTTGACCTGGATAGATTTGATGGGTGGCGCGTCGTCATCACTTTTGGTAAAAATATGGGTGCCTGAATGGTCTGGCATACACGTGTATTTGACGTACATTGGAATATTGGCTTTGCGCACGGGCGGGATGCACAAAGGGTGTAACACTTTGGCTCCCATCGATGCAATCTCTTGCGCTTCTTCATAATTTAGGGTTTTTAATAGGCGTGCGTGAGGCAGTTGATGTGGGTTTGCTGTGTATATGCCAGGCACATCGGTCCATATTTCACACACAGTGGCATCCAAAATAGCGGCCAATAGTGCCGCGGATGTATCGGAACCGCCTCGTCCTAATAATACCGTTTCACCTTGACTGTTGGCGGCAATAAAACCTTGAGTAATGACGACTTGAGCCCCACTGTTGACCAACTGCTCAACCAAAATCGGATTGGGATCGGCAGACACGCGCGCATTGCAATAGTGTTGTACGTCATCGCTAAAAGGCATGGGCAGGGCGGTTAATGCTTCCCGTGCATCGAACCACAAACACTCTAAGCCTTGCTGGCTTAAAAAAGCATGCCCCAGGCGCGTCATCATCAATTCGCCCAAACTGAGTACTTGCGCATGGGTTTTGGCTGGGGCCTCGCGCAATAGCGCAATACCTGTGAGCCATTGATCTTGCTGTTGAATGTCGGGTTGGATCAATTGTGGGTCGACTTCGAGCTCTTGTGCCAATCCACGCATGGCGTCTACAAATTCGGTTTGCAGACTTTGATGTTTATTCAAAATGGCTGCTTCGACCATTTTTTCCAATTGATTGGAAGCTTGTGTTCTAGCCGAGCACACTATAACAGGCTGTAACCCTGACGACAGGTGTTTTTGCGTAATCGCAAGGATATGATTCCAGGTTTCGCGGGAAGAGACGGAGGTGCCGCCAAATTTGGTTACGATTTGTCGCATTAAGTTTCAAGGTTATAAAATAGACAAGATAGCATAAACTCGCAAAAATATTCAAGTTAAAACTGGTGCGTTAGGGCAAACGCATCTTAATTTAAATTTAATGAGAGTCGTAGGTACCTAATCATTAAGCACGGCCATTAATCAACGTAGCCCGCAAGAAGAGCAGCGAATTGCGGGGTTACGACGATAAACTCAAGGTATTCCACAGTGATCAGAGCCTGTTGTTGCCGTCCCGCAATTCGCTATGCTACTTGCGGGCTACGATAAATACAAGAACAAATCGTCTTAATTATGGCGTCAGCCATAATTAAGACGATCTTGCCCTGACTGGTGCGTATTTTGAGGATCAGTTTTTTTGACAACGCATATACTCTCTCAGCCAAATTGATGATAATCTCTGCACCATGTCTGAGAGATGTGGACATTTCATACAACAATTCATGGAGATAAGTTGTGCCTAAATTTGGTGTTCGTGCGATTCATATGGGTTTATTCGGTGCAGCGGGTAGCGCAATCCTAGCTGTTCCTCTGGGTGTTCGTCGTTTTGAAGATACTGTTCACGGTCAAGATAGATTTTCACGTCATACGCGACGTGAGCATCAGTCACATTTTATCTCGGGGATGCATGCGCCATTCATGCCTACTCGAGAACAGCGCGATGTTTTTATGCAACATTACCCTGAGCACGCTCATTTATTGCCTAATTCTCTAGATGAATTTAGAAGACAGCAGGCTTTAAAAACACCCGTAAAAATAAAACCGTTATCTGAATGTCGGACTGTATTAAATTATGAAAATGCCGGCACCCTGGTGGTAGGCGGTGCGCCAGCTTTGATATCAGCCGCAACGTGCATCAAAAAAGACCGTCGTATGACTTATATCAATGACGAACGTCGGTGGCCCATCGCTTATGGTTCTGCATGGCATCTGGAACAGGATGCTGAGACCGAAGCACCGACCCGCGCTAAACCGTCTGATTTTATGATGGATCAAATCAAGCGAGCAACGATTGCGCCTGTGTCTTATGCGTCTATTGAACACACAGGTCTATTTCCGTGGAAAACATTAGATTGGATTGGATGGATTCAGCATCCTAAGTTATGGATCCCAGGGATTCAATTAGCGGTGCAGTTTCAATGGGCGACTATGAGCAACCCAGAACAACGTCAAGCCCTGATGCAAAAAGTTGCCCAGCAGTGCAAAGCGAATGAAACCTATTATGACGCTTTACATCAAGAAGTAGGGGGCAAGTTATTACTTCCGGGCAAGGGTTCCGTGATTGTTGCAAGGAATGAGGATGAAGTTGCAGAGATATTGACACTGCAAAAGAATTTGGCCAAAGAACAGCGCCAGCTTACTATGCTCAGCAAAGAAGAGATGAAAGCGCGCTATGGATTTGTGCCCTCAGGGCTGATGTATGCAGAAAAAACCCATGATCGGGTACTGTCTCCAAATTTTATGTCCCTATTAACTACGTATCTTAAAAAACAAGGTGGTCAAGTGTTGAATGGCACACTCACCACGCTTTATCTTGATCAACACGTCCCGGGGGGTATAGCCGAATATCAGACGCCACAAGGACGACGTGTTTTACTGCCATTTTCTCGTTTGATCATGTCGTTAGGTAGTCAGCCGATATTAGATGAACACGACAAGCCGCTCTTTGATGTGGTTGCTGCTCGTGGCGTTTCTGTGTTGGCGTATGCACGCTTGCCACAAGGGTATCAACTCCCGCCAGCTTTGGTTTGTGGGGGTACAAATCATGTGACCAAATTGTCTGAACGCCCTGTTGTTGTCAAAGGTGATGATGGCACTGTGTATGATCAATATTTGGTGCGCATAAGCGCAGGCGCGTGCATCACCCCTAATGTCTCAGAACAAAGTTCGGCAGATTATGACGCATCTATCGCCGTGGGCTTGATCGCTGCAGTACGTCGGACGCTTGATTCCTGTGTGATTGAACCCATCACTGTTTTTGGCTGTAACCGCCAAGTGAGTCAACATGGACAAACCAATTGGATGACCCCATACCCTGGGATCCATATCCAATATGGTGCTGGCGGCGGCGGGTTGACGCGAGCGCCTGATTTTGCGGTTCAGGAAGAGCAACACTCTGCAACACCAACGATGAAATAGAGAGCTTCTTGAGGGCTGTCATGGAGGACTCTGGCTGGTGGCAAGAGTCCTCCATTAAGTTCATGCTTGCATCAGTGTCGTGATGTCTTGTTGTACGGCAGTTTGTAGCTTGTGACTGGCTTCGTTTGCTGCGGGAAACATGCTTAGTCCAGTTGTGGTTATACTTACCGGGGGCGTGGCTTGAGGCGTTACTGGATTTTGTTTTATCCAAAAATCTAAGCCTAAGACAAAAGACGCGGTGCCTGCAAAAAAAGCCGATACAGCTGCTAATGCCGTGATGACAGCCAAAGAGGGTAAGGCAATATGTGCAGCCAGTAGTACGCCCGTCAAAAGCTCTACACCTGCGTAAGTTGTCGCGCCATTCACAAAGGCATTGGTCGAAACACATAACAGGCCAAACCATGCATGCGGAATGGCTGTCATTTTGGCCCAGTTTTCTCCAAAATTTTTACAAAACTCAGACAAATACACATTATAGAAAAAATACTCTGTGAACGCGCCAAATGAAAAGGCCACTGCAAATCCCGTGAGTAATGCTGGAAATGCTGCAACCTGCAGTGCCATCAATCCTTGCGCCAGGCTTAAGGTAAATAACAAACTGAGCGCAAGCACATTTCCTGCTGCGATCACGTGACCCACCCATTTACCCATGACCTGTGTGTGGGTTAAGGGTGCTTCAACCCTTGCGTCTGGTGTATCCTCACTAGTCAACCAAGTTTCCACATATGCCAACCAAGTTTCCACCTCTTGAATGGTCATAATGGCGGCGACAAGAACACCAGCTGCTATCGATAGTATGGCAAGCGGACCTTCCATGGCAAAGGTAAACGCCATCAGACCAAATAAAATGCCCGTCACCACAAAAACAAAAATGCCGCTAAAATACAGAAATTTTTGCCATGCACTGAGTCGTTTGTAGGTATAGTCATCCTCTGAGGTCATTCGTTTGAAAAACGCATTCAGCAAATCGATATTCATCCAAAAATTAACCATACCACTACATAAACCACCTGTTCCCAAAGCCGCAATTTGAATCGACCAATCTAAGCATCTGCTGGCAGGAAGGACGCCATTGGTTAAGCCATTGATAAAAAGTACAACAGCTGGATAGTTCTGTAGAGCCACACCTAGTGCCCCCAAACCCGCCAGTGCATGAGTATAGGTATTCAAGTTTGTGGATTGTGGTAAGCTTGGCTGTGCGGGGATAGCGTCAACGGGTAGCATGATTTCCTCTGTCAAAATGAATAAATATTCGTTATTATAATATATTTATTCAATATTGGCTATACTGAATAGTAATTTGTTCTTTACGTCATCTCTCGACTCGGTCACACGGAGTGACAATTAAGCTGTAATTCTTTGATCTCAGCGCGCTGTTGCGCTCAGATTGCCCAATTAAAAACGGTAAGCTACAATCATCGATATGGCTCAGAAAAGCAAAGGAAAAAGCGATGTTTGTTTTAGACAGTGACAAGCCATTTTTTGTGATGCCTATTTGTTATCACCCAACTACAGTATTAGTGGTGGATGATGAGAGGCAATTTTTAAACGCACTGAAGCTAAAGGTTTCCGATCATTTGGCACTCATGTGTTTTGATAACGCAGAAGATGCTTTAGAATACATAAAAAACAGTCGAGAGCTTCAGGTTCCTTTTGCCGCGCGCCTACATTTTAGTGGAAAGCACGATACTCAAGAGTGTGGTTTTGCAAAGATGCTGGATAGTGCTGTACAAGCTATTATACATCCCTATCCCAAAGGTTTGAGCAAGCCCAAAGAGCAATCCGTTTGTAATTCGCCAAAAATTCACGACACAGTACGTGATTTCAACCATTCACACTATATTCTTACAGAAGTAAGTTTTTATTATTACAATCACTCTTATGAGTTCGAGTGGATCACATCAGATCCTGTGATGCTTAAGCAATTAAATCATACTTTTCAGCAAGAAATATATGATTTATCAAGTATGCAATTAGCTAAAATAACAGACATTACCAATCACCGCCGTCCTGAGAGGCTTAGTTTTTCATTGAGAGAAACTCGCCAGGAGCCTTGCAATAGAAATCGGTTTGGAGAGATCATACTGGTCAGTACCGATTATGATATGCCAGGTAAAAATGGCATAGAATTCATTAAAGCAGCGGCTTTCCCCGGAGTAACTTTAGAGCATATTGTCATTATCTTAACGGGTAAAATCTCAGGCGAGTTTAAACAGAAATTAAATACCCTATCTTTACCAACAGAATATATAGGCAAACATGATCCAGAACGGATCCAGAAGCTACTTAAGTTGGTCGATGAAAAAACATCTCGCATTTTTCAAGAATGTTCGTATAAGGCGCTTACTGTACTGTCTCAAGATTCAAAAGAAGACGCTTGTTTTACCTATGATAAGGAGTTTGGCAAAATTTTCACCGCGTATCTCAAAGAAAACAACATTTGTGAGATATATCTTTTCGATAGACAAGGCAGTTATCTATTTTTGGATGACAACGCGAATTTGAGCTGGTTTATCATTCGTAGTGAAAAGGGCATGGAGAATAGTATTCAAAAAGCTATAGAACACGGCGCTCCTCAATCGGTCATTGAGACTTTAAAAACAAAGCAATGTGTGCTTTCTTTGTATGAAGAGGATGATTTTTCAAAATTTAGAGGAGAAGAAATCGATTGGAGTAAATATCTTCATCCGGCATCTGTTTTCGAATCCACAATCAATAACAAGGAGGTCCTTGATATTAAAACAAATGATAATAATTCCTGCAGTGAGCCAAAAAAGTTTTACTACGCGTTCATTAAAGACTTTCCTGAAAGTGGCATTGATAAAACCAAAATTGTGTCTTACAAAAAATTTCTCAGGCAAGCCTCTCACAGTCAAATAAAATCGTCATAGACTCTTGGTTATTTGGTACTGGCAATTTTTGGAAAAGATAGAATAAACTCCATGGATTCACCAAAAATCGAGTGACAGGTTAAATCTCCGCCAAAATTTTGCATCATTTTTTTACAAAAAGCCAGGCCAATTCCAGAGCCATCTTTTTTTGTCGTAAAAAACTCTTTAAAAAGATTATCGACGACTTCAGGCGGGGCGCCGCCTGCTGTATCTTTGACTATTAAGAGATTTTTATCTTCGGTTTCTTCAGTTGTAATGGTAATTTCACCTTTGCCCTTGGCGATAATTTGTTCTTCCGCATTGCGAATTAAATTAAATAGGACTTTCATCATTAAAATAGAATTGCCCATCAGAAAAAAATCATAGGGAAAGCACTCATTAATTTTAATGTCATTGCGACGTGGGTAGCTGTCTAGCACGTTCTCAAGAATTCTGCGACTAGAGCATTTGGTCAATTCCTCATGAGCAATTGGGCCATCTTGGTACTTTTCTGCGACAGAAAGTTCACGAAGGGTTGTATCAATGAAATCATTTATCATACGTACTGAGTCTTTTTGTGCGATAGACATATTATTGATAACATAGTTTAATTTTCCACTATTTAGTGAGTCTAGCGTTTCCGATTTTAAGTCGGAAGCTTCTTTAATAATTTTACTCAATCCAGATGACACGGATCCTAATATATCAGCGCCATCCTCAATGATGGCTATGGGCGTTCGAAGATCATGGACAATATCACCCACCAGCACCATAACAGTTTTTCGCATTTCTTGTTCTTTTTCAGCGGTTATTTTGGCTATTTCTAATTCAGCTATGTGTTTGGTATTTTCTATGTTTAAGCGCTCAGCTTCTTTTCTTTGTTGTTGCTCTTCAATTTGGGATTTTTTTAGTGATTCAAGAGCGTTTTCTGTAGTTTGTTGGGCTTTTTTCAACTCCGTAATATCAATTGAAATACCTAAAACTCCGTAGACTTTGCCATTTTTATCTCTGAGAGGAGCTTTTTGACTGAGTACAACAACCTTTTTACCATCCATTACTGATGGTTCTTCGGTGATTTCGGTAACACCTGCATTAGCTATTCGAGAATCGTTTTCTCGAAATTTGTCAGCTATTCCTTCGCCCCAGGGCAAATCGTAATCGGTTTTTCCTACTACATCTGTACCTTTTTTAAAGCCCAAGCTTTGGGCTTGCTTATCATTACACCCTAAGTAGACCCCACTTATGTCTTTCCAGTATAAGTGGCCAGGCATATTCAAAACAATATTAGTGAGAGCGATTTCTGCATTTAACTCTTGATCTATTTCAACCATAATTATTTACTAGTTAATCATCTTTATGTATAATCATAGACCTTTTTAATCAAAAGGCACTAATAATGTTATCCGAAGATACAAGAATTATTAAGGCTTCTTTTCGAGGCAATCCTCCCGAGGAAAGGCAAATGTTTTCGCAATCATGCTGCTTGATGCCGATTAGTGTAGGCCAATCTATCCATGAAGGCAAAAAATTTGAAGCAGTGATTAAATTGATAAACAATTCTTTTAAACAGTGCACAATTCTTGTTGATGATAGTGTTCAACGACATACTTTAGCTATTGTGAAAAAGCTTGATGCTCAACACCTGCATGATTTTGCTAATGAAGAGGGAGATCAATGGCTGGCTCGAAATAAATCATACTTCGCTCAATTATCCATTCCATATGATATTATGCGTTGGGACTATTGGCTTCAACACAAGAAATTTCCACAAAGTTTAAAGAAAATCAAAGAACAATATGCTCAAAATTATACATATAAAGCGGCTATTCATGCCAACATAGATGAATTTCTGAGTAGATACTTAAAAGGCATTGATTCTACAAAGTTTGATGGGCAACGGGCGAATCGATTGTGTTTAGATTATTTGCTTGAGGAATGTGCTGTCATGTGTCTCTGGTCAGAAAATAAATATGATTTTGAGGTGTACCCAAGTGGAAGAAATCAAGCGATGGCGGCTACCTATGAACAATTGATACATCCTGTCACACCAAACTACTTGAGGCCGGTTGCTTTGAGATTTAAAAAATATCCAGGGATAGAACAAAAAAGTGTTTATGGGGTTGAGGCAGAGACAACAATGTCTGATAGTTAAGTTCCTTAAAAAAACTTTTTATCCTATTTAATGATAGAACAGGATGATGTTTCATGCGGATAGGTATAATAGGTGGGGGCTGGTATGGTTGTCATACTGCTCGTGCTCTACGAAAAGCCGGGCACGAGGTATTTATTTTTGAAAAAAAACCAATGATTTTTGATCAGATATCAGGTAACTTTGGGATTAGGTTACATGCGGGCCCTCATTATCCAAGATCTCAAAAAACTCGACAAAGTTGTCACCGAGACTATGAATTATTCGTAAGCGAATATCCTGAGCTAGTTGTAGAACATGACTATTCTATTTATGCATTGGGCGAGACAGATGCTAATGGTAATCCATCTAAAACTTCCTATAATGATTTTAAATCTGTATGTGAAGAGTTTCAAACTTTGGGTGAGATTGATATTAGAACTATGGGTTACCAAGGTCTTGTTTCTGCTTGGAATCTGAAAGAGCCTAGTGTGTTAGTTGGGAATTATTTACGTAAAAAATTTAATGGATACTTGAGCAACCTAGGTATTAATATAATTTGTAATTTCAATGTCACAAGGCTCGAAAATCTAGTTTCTTCAGTTAGAATTACAGCTCAAGATGGTGCAGTTTATGACGATTTCGATTATGTTGTAAATGCTACCAGTTATCAATCTTTTATGAATTTCAGAGCTCTTCTACCTTTCGATTTTAATGTTGTTTATCAGCCTTGTTTGGCTTTGCTTTATGCGGATACCATGCCAACTTGTCGACCTTTTTCTTTCATCGTTATGGATGGATGGTTTCCTTGTATGATGCCTTACTGTGATAATGAAGATGATTTAAGCTTCAGTCCTAAAGCTAGCAGAAAGTATATTGTGACTCATGGAAAATGGACAATCATGGGTTCTTTTGATACTGCTAAAAAAGCTGAGAATCTTTTGTCACAATTGGATGATGATTTTATCGAGCAACATATAAGACCCTCTGTGTCTTCAGAGATGAATAGGTTTTGGCCTGAATTTCAGTCTCGTTTTAGATATTTAGGCTGGAAAGGATCTGTACTTGCTAAAATTAAGACAGATAAAGAATTTCGTAGTGCCGTAACATTCATGTCTGGACGATTAATTCAGATTATTCCAGGAAAAGTTAGTAATGTTTTTGATGCTGCAAACGAAGTTTTTCAACTTATCAATCAACAAAACGTCTTATCAAGAAATAACTATCAATATGTTCAAGGTGGTGTACTTGACGATGCTATGCAGGAAATTAGTGAAACCCCAAAAATCGAGGCACAAAATACTTGTGGTCTACAGACTTATAATGAAATCATTGGTGCAGTCAACCCCAATGCCTCGGCGGGGGTTTCCGGCGGGGATTTAAGGTTTTGGAAATACTTAAAACATGATGAGCCAAGTAATTCGTTAAGTTCTAAGCCAAGTTGCGTTGTCAGCTGATTTAATCATCGTTAATGATGATTTTTTATACGGGTGCTGGCGAAATAATCAGCGGTCGTATTTATAACGAGTTAGCTAACGGTAATTTCAGAATACATGTCGCTTGAAGTAGAAAAGATTTGCTCTAATCGAGCAAATCTTTTAACTGTGTTTTTACAAAATATCAACAACATTGTATAATATAGACCGGTAAACCCCAAATTCAATGCCTAAAAGAGATGCAAGCAACCATTATGAATTGTTTAAGTTATTCTGAAAATGAGTCGGTACAAGTTTTCTGATTCAGACCATTTTTAATCAAATGGCACTAATAATGTGTTATCCAAGATACAAGAATTATTAAGGCTTCTTTTCGAGGCAATTCTCCTGATGAAAGGCAAATGTTTTCGCAATCATGCTGCTTAATGCCAGTTAGTATTGGAGTTATTTGTTTATAATGCATGGCTCTGATAAGCTTTGTGCATAGACATTTGGAGTAACTATGACCTCTGCAACTCAGGTGCTGCGTGACATTCTTCTGGAAGGCACAGCAAGAACCCAATTGGAAATTCAACACGCGCTGGAGCGTTACGGCATATCGAGCAGTCAGTCTAAAATTTCAAGATTGCTCCATCAAATTGGCGCGGTTAAATTGGTGGATGGCCAAGGTAAAACCCAGTATCGTTTGCCGCACGAAATAGGACTTATCCATGAGTTAACGTCCCCACAAGAAAAAACCTTGATCAGGCAATGGGTATTAAGCGTTACTGCAAATGAAACCATCATTGTTATTCATACTACGCCCGGGGCAGCCGGTATGGTTGCAAGAATTATTGATCAACACAAAATGAATTTAGAGGTGTTGGGCACTATTGCCGGCGATGACACCATTTTTGTAGCGCCGAAACACAATAGTAGAATGGTTGAGACGATTCACATGATCAAACAACTGTTTGATTTTTAGAAAAACTCACGCAAAATACTGAGGACCTAGTGGTATTGCAGGACAATGAACAGATCAGTATCTTAGAGTTGATATGGTATTTTTCTAATCTTCATAGTAATTGTTCAACATAAACTCACATCGGTGGCTTTATCTCTGATTGTGACAACTATATTACCGAATGCGGAACTAATGTTGGTCGAAAACGGGGTCCACGTAAACACCAGGCCTATATTGTGTTATTTTGGTGTATAATATGCGCAAAAAAGTTGGTTTAGGCAGATAATATGCACAATAGAGATTCAGATTACAGAAAAACTCGAACACTTGAAAAATATGTGACGGAAGGCATTTATAATATTAGTGGCTGGCGGCCATTTCTGCATCATTTGAAAGAATACTATAAGTCGCATGATAAATTTCGATCGCTGGTGGATGATGATAATAATGGGAATTTCCTTAGTTTAAAAAATTATTATGTGAATTTGGTATTGGTCACAGAGAGTCGTCATGAAGCAGTAGCCAATCAACTGAGGGAAAGTTCGCTAGGAAGAGAAGAACGCTATCAATCATTGTTATTATCCGGCCAAACTTTAGGCGTGAATGAGTTGCTAGATAATTTAGATTCCAGAACCATTGAAACTGGCTGGGTATCGATTACAGGAAGAGCTGGCACAGGAAAAACAACGTTGTTGCAGTATCTGGCCTATTGTTGGGGTGGTGTTCGAGAAGGTCTGTGGCACAATCGATTTGATTTTGTATTTCGCGTGCAATTGAACTTATTAAAAAATGATAAATATAAACACTATTCTCCAGAGCAAATTTTAAGCAAAATAATCTATGAAAGTTTTGCAAAAACAGAAAATTATGATGATGTTTTGTCAGAAGATAATATTTATGCAAGCTTAACAGATAAAGCATTACGCAATGTAACGCTGCTGTTACTGGATGGTTTTGACGAAATCCAGGGGTTATACAACGATGAGCAGAAACACATTAAAGATTTTATTGATTGGGTCATGGGACAATTTCCAAATGGCATCATGGCGACTCGTCCTGATGCATTACCGAAAATATGGCAATTAGAAAAAAAACCGCGCTTTAAAAAGCAACATGAAAACGTAGGATTTTCGATAGAAAATGTACAACAATATGTGAATAAATACTTTCAAGAAGAAGAGCTTGCTCACAAAGAAAGTTTATTAGCAGCATTAGACGCGCATCCTGAGATGATGAGTTTGGCCCAGATACCGATTAATGCACATATTTTATGTTTAACCTGGAAAAGCAGAGAAGAAAAAATATCGACATCTCAAGGTGGCGCTCATTTCACGATGACACAGTTGTATCATAGATTACTTATATGGCTCCTCAGGCGATATTGTAAAAAATTTAAATCCATTACAGAACTACACCCCGAACGGTTATTTTCAATATGTGAGACTGAAATATCAACCTTATCGAAGATAGCTTATTACGCTTTTGTTGATAACAAGGTTCAGTTTTTAGAGGGAGATTTTGTCAAACAGCATGTAAAAAGCTCTCGATTTATGGAAGTGCTTAGCAAAGAGTTTGGAATATTACGTGCTTTTAATGAAAGAGACGATGGTTATGCAGATTACTATTACTTTGTTCATTTAACCTATCAAGAATTTTTTGCAGCATTGTATATAGCAAAACAATTATCAACGAAGCCAAGTGATAACCGCCAAGAGGAGGTTGAACGACGCAAAAACATTCAATCTATGGTGCAAATCATCGCAAAACACCGAAATAATCCTCAATATGACGTAATTTGGATATTTTTATCGGGATTATTATCCACATCCGAATACCATGCCGGGGCTGATTATTTTTGGGATGCCATTATTGAGTTTCCAGAAGAAGACGTTGCGGCAGTAACATTTCATCCACATATCAATATTTTAAAATCCAAATAACGGATATGTCGAGAGGCGTTTTTGACTTCGGCACATGACGCCTCTCTTGTGATGCCTCAACGTTTGGCTATTTTGAGAACACAATTTCAGCATGTGCATGTATGGAGTGGGGTACAACAACATAAAGAATTAATACAAACCTGGGATGATGACGATATACATTCTGTAGCAGCAAGGGTGTATCAAAATACTCAAAAACAATATCAAACAGATGCTTTGATTTTAGGATTTCAGTCCGAAGCATCGTTTTTATTAACCACATTTTTGATGAATAGCGATCTATTTAAACAATGCGTTACATACTTGTTAGAAAAATGCATTAAAGATTTGAAAAAAGATAACCCGGAAGGCGCTATAGGAAGTAAAGCTGCGAAGACACTAGGTCAACTAGGCATTAAAGATAGCAGGATCATTCAAGCTGTGCGGAATTTGTTGGCAGATTCAAATAAGACTGTGCGCGGAAATGCTATTATAGCCTTAGGTCAATTAGGCGCTATAGACACTAATGTTATTCAAGATTTACGAAATTTGTTGGGAGACTCCGATTGGCATGTCCGCAGTCATGCTGCCGAGGTATTGGGCAACTTAGGTGTTAAAGACGTTGATGTTATTCAGGATTTGAGAAATTTGTTGACGGATTCAGATGATGTACACAGTGCCGCTGCCAAACACTTTAGGCAACTTGGTATCAAAAACAATGACGTTACTCAAACAATGCGGAATGGTTGTACAGATATAATTAAATCTGCCCGTATCAATGCTGCTAAAGCATTAGGTCAATTAGGTGTTAAAGACAATGATGTGATTCAAGTTATGCGGAATGGTTTGTCGGATGCAAATATATATGCTCGTATCGATGCTGCAAGCGCATTAGGTGAATTAGGCGTTAAATACCAGTCTGTTATTCATGATTTACTGCATTGGGTGAAAGATAAAAAAAACAACGAGCGGGATACCGCTGCTTTGGTACTAGCCCAATTAGGAGCTAAAGATGCTGATGTCATTCAAGCTTTGCGAAATTTGTTAACGGATTCTAATAAGACTTTTCGGATTGTTGCCGCTATAGCATTAAGTATACTGAATATTAAAGATCCTGATGTGATACAAACTGTGCGTAATTTGTTGAATGATTCAGATGTATATGTTCGTCGCTCTGCTATTCACGCATTAATTTCATTAGGTATTAAAGATGTTGAGTTCATAAAAACGATACGTAATTTCTTAAATGATTCGGACTATCGTATTCGGATCGCAGCTATATTTGCAGTATGTCAATTGGGTCTTAAAGATTCTGACACCATAAAAGCATTAAAGCATTTATTAAAAGATCCAGATGATTTTGTACGTCATGCTGCTGCCGTGGTATTAGGTAAAGCAGGTGTTAAAGATCCTGATGTTATGCACGATTTACGGAATTTATTGAAAGACTCCGATAATACTGTTTGTAGCGCTGCGGTTAAATCATTAGGCCAATTAGGAGCTATAGACACTGATGTTATTCAAGATTTTCAGAATTTATTAAAAAACTCGAAAAACTCTGCACGAATTATTGCTATTAAGGCATTAGACAAATTAAGCATTAAAGATTCTGATGCCATACAAGCTGTACGGCATTTGTTGAAAGATTCAGATGTATTTATTCGCAGCAACGCGGCTAAAACATTAGGCCAATTAGGTATCAAAAACGCTGATGTTATTCAAGACTTACAAAATTTATTGAAAGATTCAAATACGTTTGTCCGTATCGCTGCTGTTAAGGCATTAGACCAGTTAGGTATTAAAAGTCCGGGGGTCATACAAGCTGCGCAGAGTCAGTTGGAGAATACAAAAAACTTTCTTGTTCATAGCAGTGTCGCCATCGCATTAGCTCAATTAGACGTTCACGATTCCGATGTTATTCAAACACTACAAAATTCGTTAAAAGACTCAAATTGGGATTGTGATGTTAGCCTCAATATCATAAAAGTTTTAAAGTATTTCCAGGCTCTCTCGCTTGATGCCTGCATAGGAATGTTGCAAAAAGAAGTAAGAGTTGAAATTATACGCGAAGTGTATATTTCTTTTTTACGAAACAATCTAGAAGATTATGTGCCACATCTAAAAACCAATGCTCATCCAGAATTACCCTTTTTATTTGTTGCGGCCTTGTATTTTCAAGGTGCTTCGCTCGTACAAAAAAATGGGCAATTATATTTAGGTGAGACTTTGCTCGATTTTGATGAAGAAATGATTCAAAACATCCTTATTGCTAAAAATCATTTTATTGAAAGGATGAGTGCGTACTCAGAAAGTATTCATTCGATGAGTATTGCTATAAATGCACCAAGAACAACATCGATTTTTTCAGCGGAGTTTTTAAGCTCAGATTTACCAGCAGATGAATCCTCTCAAATGGAGCAACGGATACGCCAGATAGAGAAAAGCATACATACTTTATTATATAGAGTAGATGGCTTGAAGCAAGATGTTGTAGTAATCCGTTCAGAACTCAATCGAATTCAACAACAAATGGCGTCTGATTGGGAAAACGTTCAGGCAATATTCTCAACGGAAGAAGTGGCTTATATCAAGACATTCAAACAACAATTAGTACAGATGTATATTGTAGCGTCGGTGGCAACAAGTGGTGACATTCAGGTATGTTTAACTGGCACAACAGGCAATGTGGTTACAGTTTTAGATGTGATAGCTGGCTTGGTGCCTTGGGGGGGGGGTGCGGTTCAAATGATGTCTTATCTGATGCAATCGATTGGAGAGCAAGTTAAGCAAAATCGCATGGAGCGTGTGATGCGTTTAGGGAGCACTCCCGAAGAAGTCGCTAATATAGCAAAGAACTTAGGACAAAGATTATTGCATTGCCTGGAAATAGAGCATTATGCACGTGATGGCAGAATCAATAGCTTGTTTAACAATTTTAAAAAAATCTTTGGATGCTATGCGGATATAGGATTTTATGGTGCTTTATTTGAGGCATTCACAGAAAGTGGTATCGTTGGTGTCATGACAAATAGGATTGCCGAGGCTATGACACCCCCAGAAATAGAAGAGCGGGCAAGCTATGATGCGCAATTATTACTTTCCGCTATTATGGAAAAAAGCGTTCCTCACACTCAAGAAAACCAGATCGATTTGGATCGATTATTTTTATATTCAGCGCCGCTTTTAACAGTTATTGATCGAATGTTCATAAGAATGGTTACGCAATATTGTGATAAGCACGGTTATAACATTACTAATATTAGCAATGTTAAATATAAGACAAAATTTTGTGCTAAATTGGCAGAGGTATGTCATCAAAAAGCATCTGATACGGTCATGCATATTGAAGATGAGTCTATAAGAAATGATTTTATAGAGAATATAGCGATAGCATGCAATCAGCAAAATTTATTGTTTCTTAGTAAAAATTCAACCAGCTGGGGGATTTTTCGGCCAAAGAATATTTCTATTAAGCTTTCCATTAATAAAAAAATATTAGAACCGGAATCTACTCTTATCGAAGAGATTTATATCCGCGCTCTAAGGTAATAATGGAGGGATTGGGCGGAAGTAGCTTCGGTACATACACAGTATAAGTTTCACCTGCTATCGAACTTTTTACCATGTTCCCCAAACCTGTGTTCCAATATTGGGGTCTTTTCTAGTGATCTATATCTTTTAATGAGGGCCTGGTGTGTACGTAGACCCAGGCCTAAAATGTCCACCTCAGTATTCTTGTACCTAACAACGGGGGGAGACACTTGCTCCCCCTCTACAGAAGGTTTTGTTGATCTCTCATCTGTAAAAAATTATGTGTGTGTGTAAATGATTTTGTGTAATTAATCATGGTGTATCATCTGCCTCTCCGTACATGACGAAAAGCGCCGTCATTCCCGCGCAGGCGCTTAGAAGTGACAGGTTTTTGTCATGTACCGAGTCCAAATCTACTAAATTGCAACTTTAGTGCTACTAGGTCTTATGAAACTCCAATACCGTCTTGACCAACCTGACTTCAATCGCATCCCCTGATTTAAAGTCTCCGGTGAGCAACGATTGTGCCAGGGGATTTTCTAGTTTTTGTAGAATGACCCTTTTCAAGGGTCTGGCACCATATACGGGATCAAAGCCCAGTTCGGCCAAGTAATTCAAGGCTGATTTCTCTACAGTGAGGCTCATGCCTTGGTCGCGCAGACGTTGTTGCAAATGGGCAATTTGAATCTCAGCGATATGTGCGATTTCTCCTTGAGTGAGCGCATGAAAGACCACTGCGTCATCAATACGATTGATGAATTCAGGGCGAAAGTGTTGCGCTACCAAGTCCATCACCATGGTTTTGACGCCTTCATAAGATTTCGATTGACCGTGTTCTTGAATCAAATGCGAGCCTAAATTAGACGTCATGACTATAACGGTGTTACGAAAATCAACCGTACGTCCTTGGCCATCGGTCAAACGACCATCGTCTAAAACTTGTAGCAGGATATTGAACACGTCGGAATGGGCTTTTTCGATTTCGTCCAATAAAATCACCGAATAAGGTCGTCTGCGTATGGCTTCAGTCAAATAACCGCCTTCTTCATATCCCACATATCCAGGAGGGGCGCCAATCAAACGTGCGACCGAATGTTTTTCCATAAATTCGGACATATCAATACGCACCATGGCTTCTACTGTGTCGAATAAAAAGACCGCCAATGATTTACATAACTCGGTTTTACCGACCCCAGTGGGGCCAAGGAATAAGAAGGAGCCAATAGGCCGATTGGGATCAGACAAACCCGCGCGCGAACGACGAATGGCGTTAGACACGGCATCTACGGCTTCATTCTGGCCAATCAAATTTTGGTGTAAAGCCTGTTCCATGTGTAATAATTTTTCTTTCTCACCCTCCAACATTTTAGCCACTGGAATCCCGGTCCACTTGGATACAATTTCTGCAATCTCTTCCTCCGTGACTTTGTTGCGTACCAGTTTCATCTCACGTGGCTCGTCGGAGGACACTTCGCTTAATTGTTTTTCTAAGCCAGGAATGGTGCCATATTGTAATTCTGACATGCGGGTCAAATCACCGGCACGGCGGGCCGTTTCTAATTCTAATTTGGCTTTTTCCAAAGACTCTTTGAGATGGCTTGCTCCTTGCAATAAAGCTTTTTCTGCTTTCCAAATTTCTTCCAAGTCAGAATAATTTTTTTCTAATTCTTTGATGGTTTCTTCGAGATCAACCAGACGTTTTTTGGAGGATTCGTCGGATTCTTTTTTCAAGGCCTCGCGTTCAATTTTAAATTGAATCAAACGCCGCTCCAGCCGATCCATGCTTTCGGGTTTTGAGTCAATTTCCATACGAATCTGGCTGCCAGCTTCGTCAATCAGATCGATGGCTTTGTCGGGTAGCTGACGATCGGTGATATAGCGATGCGATAGGGTTGCTGCTGCAATGATGGCGGGATCAGTGATATCGACACCATGATGAATTTCATACCGTTCCTTGAGTCCGCGAAGGATGGCAATTGTGTCTTCTACGTTAGGTTCTTTGACGAATATTTTCTGGAAGCGTCGCTCTAGGGCGGCGTCTTTTTCAATATATTTGCGGTATTCGTCTAAAGTAGTAGCGCCAATACAATGCAGATCGCCGCGTGCCAAAGCTGGTTTTAACATGTTACCGGCATCCATAGCACCCTCGGCTTTTCCAGCACCTACCATGGTATGAATCTCGTCGATGAACAAAATAATTTGGCCTTCTTGCTTGGCCAGATCATTTAATACTGCTTTAAGGCGCTCTTCAAATTCGCCTCGAAACTTTGCGCCTGCAATCAATGCGCCCATGTCTAAGGACAATAGTCGTTTGCCTTTCAGGCCTTCTGGGACTTCACCGTTGATGATACGTTGCGCTAGGCCTTCAACAATCGCAGTTTTCCCTACCCCGGGCTCGCCAATGAGTACCGGATTATTCTTGGTTCTGCGTTGCAAGACTTGAATGGTGCGACGAATTTCATCATCACGCCCAATCACGGGGTCTAGTTTGCCCTGTTCAGCACGTGCGGTGAGATCTTGGGTGTATTTTTCTAACGCCTGGCGTTGCTCTTCTGCATTGGGATCTGACACAGAGTCTCCGCCGCGTACTTCGTGGATTGCTTGCTCTATGGCTTTTTTCTCGCCACCTGCTTTTTTCAAAAGTTTGGATAATTGACCAGAGTCTTCAAAAATGGCCAGTAAAAACAATTCGCTGGAAATGTATTGATCTTTGCGAGCTTGCGCCAATTTGTCCGTTAGATTTAAGACGCGGTTCAAACCGTTGGAAATATGCACGTCACCACCCATCCCTGATACTTTAGGTAGTTTGGCCAGGGCTTCGTCCAATAATTGCGACAATACGTTGATTTGTACCCCTGATTTGGTCAAAAGGGATTTACAGCTGCCGTCTTGTTGATCAATCAGGGCTTTGAGCAAATGCTCTGGCTCAATGAAGCCATTATCCAGGCCGAGGGCCAGAGATTGTGCATCGGCCAGAGCCATTTGAAACTTAGAAGTTAGTTTGTCCATACGCATGTTGATCACCTTTTCATTCAAAGCCATATACAGTAAGATGTGGGTACCCTTTGAAAAAATCAAGTAGCTAATTCATGACTCTTCAAAATTCAGATCCTAAGGACCAATCTTCTCAGGATATTTTAAATCAGATCGTAATTGAACATTTTAAAGAAAAAAAAGAAAAAAAATTATGGCGCAAATGGCGACGTATTGCATTCGTGAGCCTTATCATTGCTGGGGTGTTTTATTTTTTCTACGCACATCGATCTGATATTGCAGCTCGAGTTACCCCGCATGTTGGGCTGATTGATCTCAAAGGAGAGATTTTTGATGCACAGGCCGCTAGCGCAGATAATTTAACCAAAAGTTTACAAGCAGCGTATGAATCAAAAGGGTTAAAAGCGATCATTCTCAGAATCGACAGCCCTGGTGGCAGTCCTGTCCAAGCTGACTACATGTTTAATACCCTTCGCTATTATCGTACCAAATATCCTGATATCAAATCATACGCAGTTTGTGTCGATTCTTGCGCTTCTGCTGCTTATTATGTGGCCGCAGCAACGGATGAGATTTATGCCAATCAATCCAGTTTGGTCGGATCCATAGGCGTTTTGTATAATGGATTTGGCTTTGTCGACGCCATGCAAAAGTTAGGCGTGACACGACGATTAGAGACAGCAGGGCGCAATAAAGGCTTTATGGATGAGTTTTCTCCCATTGATGCTGAACAAGAAAAAAGTTTGCAAACTATGTTGGGTGTGATTCATCAACGATTTATTGAACAAGTCAAATTAGGGCGTGGCCAACGTTTGAAAGAGTCAGATGAGATTTTTTCGGGTATGGTTTGGACCGGTGTACAAGCTAAAGAACTGGGCTTGATTGATGGGTTTGCCAGTACAGGACAATTGTTACGTGACGTCATCAAAGAAGAAACAGTCTTTGATTATACTGAAAAGCACAATATGTTGGATCAATTGGCCAAAAGCTTAGGCGCTGAGATGATCAATCATTTGTCCATGACCTTGGGCATCAAACGTCCTGGAATACGCTAAGCATCATGACCCATGATGCCAGTCATCTGCTTTGTCTAGAACATATCTATTCTTACTTTAAACCTCGACCCAGCAATGCCCATAAGGGCATGTTTGGTCGGGTGTTGGTAGTGGGTGGAGATTATGGCATGCCGGGCGCGGTGCGTTTGGCCGCAGAGAGTGCGCTGAGAGTTGGGGCTGGTTCCGTCACTGTTGTGACGCGTAAAGCGCATGTGAATGCCGTGGTCAGCGAACGTCCAGAATTGTTATGTTACGGTATGGATCTTTCGTTTAGGGCATTACCTTCTTTATTACAACAAGCAACCGTAGTTGTTTTGGGACCTGGTCTTGGGCAAAGCCTTTGGTCAAAACGTATGTTTCAAACCGTTTTACGCACTTCTTTGCCCATGGTGATTGATGCAGATGGCTTGAATTGGCTGGCAAAAAACCAACATCTGCCAAACTCCAACTCATGGATTTTAACGCCCCATCCTGGGGAAGCCGCACGCTTATTAGGCCAGAGCACAGACACCATTCAGGCGAATCGTGATGCTGCTTTGTCTGCGCTGCAAAAAAAGTATAAGAGTGTCATTGTATTAAAAGGTGCGGGCACGCTGATCGGCTCTGAAGAAGAGCATCCTGTTCATTGTGTTGCAGGTAACCCTGCAATGGCGACTGCGGGTATGGGCGATGTGCTCAGTGGGATGATCGCAGGGTTGTTGGCCCAAGGGTTAACGCCATGGCAAGCTGCACAGGCGGGCGTGATCATGCATGCCACTGCGGCAGATCGCAGCGTAGCCAAACGGGGCAGTCGCGGCTTACTTGCGTCTGATTTATGGAACGAACTTGCGACGATGTCACCTGTAGAGGTTGGACCGGAAAAATAAATGAAAGAATGGTTGATAACGAGACGGGCAAGGTTGTTGCACGTTTTTCTTAAGTTCTCAATTGTCTTAATGGGCGATTAGGGTAACCGCATGAGTGAATTAATTTGTATCACTTAAATCAATACATCGTCTTTGCGAGCGATAGCGAAGCAATCCAGATCGGTATTTCAATGGAGAATCTATCTGGATTGCTCTACTTCGTTCGCAAAGACGAAGATTAGACTAATATTCATTCAGACGTGATCTCTCCATGAATGGGCGAGAATCTCGCCCATTATTAACGTATAAAAAATAAGCTTAGCTTTCACTCCTGACTTCAATGCGCATGCCCTTGGCTGTTTCTTTCTTGGGAATGACGACTTGCAACACCCCGTTTTTATAAGATGCGTCAATTTTTGCTTCATCTGCTGATTGGGGTAGGCTAAAACGTCGATAAAATTGACCCTGGATCCGCTCTATACGCGAGTATGCTTCCGGGTTTTCTGTTTTTTCAAACCCACGCTTGCCTTGAATAGTTAATACGTTGTTTTCTAAAGAGATATGGATGTCCGCAATATCAACACCCGGTATATCAGCGGTGACGATAAACTGACCTTTTTCTTCTTTGATGTCAACTGCAGGCGCCCACGTTCCTGTGTCAATAAAAGATGAATCAGATTGGCCTTTAAGAAAGTGCTCTAAAAATTGATTCAAATCTTTGGTAACAGGCACATAATCACGTTTGATAAGATTCATAGTAGTCTCCTCAATTAAAGTCATTGTCCCTACTAGAGATGAGGATGCGTTTGAATTTTTCAAGATGGTAAAGATTTTTTTTCTAGAGATCTCTGTGCATGCAGCTGGCTCTCAAGCAGTAGCCCAAGAGCCCTACAATGCTGTTTTAAATAATCAATAAATACAACGCACCTGGTCCACGTAAAATTTGTACCAAAAGCTGCTGTTGTTTTTGCTTGGCAACGTTTTGCAAACTTGCGGTGTCTGCAGTGGGTGTTTTGTTAGCGGCAATGATCACGTCTCCTGGCCGCAAGCCAGCACGCCATCCTGCTGAATTTTCTGAGGCACCTACGATTTGAACGCCTTTGATGTGGCCATGTGGAGGAGAGTCCTGTTCGAAGTTTCGCAAAGCTAAGCCATATAAAAACGGATTATTGGATTGCAATTGCTGCTCGTTTTGCTTGATATCAGTTACGACTGCGCGCAATTTCAAATCTTTGTTATTACGTTTGATAAAGATATTTGCCTCACTGCCCACACGCAGTAAACTCACAACTGTTTTAACCTGCGAGGCTTGGCTGATTTTGGTGCCATTGATTTCAGTGATGATGTCGCCGGCTTTGATGCCTGCCAATTCTGCAGGCGAACCTTGGTTGACCTGAGCTACCAAGGCACCTTGGGTGTGATCATCATACCCCATGGCCTGAGCCAATTCAGGTGTAAGATGTTGCACGAAAATACCCATCAATCCTCGGTGAACCGAACCATATTTGATGATTTGCTGTGCCACATCTTTGGCCATATTGATTGGAATAGCGAAGCCAATACCGACGTTGCCACCATACATGGAAATAATGGCTGTGTTGATACCAATCAATTCGCCTTTGATATTCACCAAAGCACCGCCTGAGTTGCCTGGATTGATTGCAGCGTCAGTTTGAATGAAATTTTCTATGCCTTCAATATTGAGATCAGAGCGTTTCATGGCTGAAATGATCCCAAATGTAGCAGATTGGCTGTTGCCAAAACTATTCAATCCAAAAGGATTGCCGATGGCCACCACAAAATCGCCTACTTCCATGGTATCTGAATCACCCAATGGAATGGACTTGAGATTTTTAGCATCAATTTTTAATACTGCAACATCAGTTTCACTATCTCCGCCAATTAATTTGGCTTTGAGTCGTCGACCATCATTCAAAGTGACCGTGATGATTTGTGCATTGCGAATCACATGATCATTGGTAATGATGATGCCTTGCTCAGGATCAACGACCACACCTGAGCCAATGCTTTGAAATTTTCTTGGTTTCTCTGGCATAGTTGGAGGGGCGGCCGGCTTTTCTTGGTTGTCGTCTTCTGCTGCAGGAGGTTGACTAGGAAGAACACCTTGGACAGCGACGTTCACAATGGCGGGCATGGCTTGTTTTAAAACGGGTGCAAGCGTGGTGAGTTGCAACGCTTCACCGGACTGGGCCTGAGCGGTCATGCTCATCAGAAGAAATACGGTGCTCGCGAGATAGTGAAATTTTTTAATCATAAGAAATCCTGAAACCAAATTAATGTAGCTATTCTACCGGTTTGTGACTCTCGACGATAGGAGTAAAATTGAGAACTTGACTCGAAAGTACAGGCATTGGAAGGATGCACGTTTGTTACGCCCAATGCAGCAAAGATCAAAGTCGCCATGTGAGACAGATCCGCATACCATTGGTGTTCGATGCGACGAAATGCCTTATGAGCAAACGGATAACGCATTGAAAAGGTATCCAAAACTTCAGCACCCGTTTCGTAACAACCACCGCATATAGCTGGACCAATCCAAGCAAGGCAGTCACTCATGTTAGCATGCATCAAAACTGTGGTTGTATCGAGGATGCCAGATGCCAATCCTCGCCATCCGGCATGAATAGCTGCAATTTCTGTGCCTTGTTGGTCACACATCACAATGGGCAAACAATCTGCTGTCATCACAACCAGCACTTGGTCCCGTTGACGGGTGATGGCCGCATCGGCATCACGGTCGACGTTGGGCGTATCGACAATTGCGCAACGGGTGCTATGCGTTTGATTAAGCCAGATGGGTTCATTGGGTAGTGCTAAAGACTCACGCAACTGTGAACGATTGGCTGCAACATGCAGGGCATCATCGCCAACATGTTCGGCCAAATTGAAGGCTCTATATCCTCCTTCACTTAAACCTTCAGTACGCTGAGTGGTCAGAGCGCGAATATGTTTAGGCGCTGGCCATTGCGCTTCGAATATTTTCATACAGGGATGTCTTCATCAAGAAAGTCTAATAACGTTTGAAAATCATAAGGGATAGGTGCTTCAAAGGTCAATGGCGTGCCTAAGATAGGGTGTTGAAAACTTAGAGTATGAGCGTGCAATGCTTGACGAGGAAAGGTCGTCAGAGTTTGACGTAAGTCTACGCTCATGCCGGCTTTTAAACTGTTGCGATTGTGATACAGCGCGTCGCCCACAATCGGATGTTTGATATAAGCCATATGCACGCGGATTTGATGCGTACGGCCCGTATGTAAGGCAACATTTAACAAACTCACGAATTGGTATTGTTTACGCACCGTAAAGTGGGTAATGGCTGGTTTTCCCTGATCCATCACGGCCATTTTCAACCGGTTACGTGTGTCGCGGCCATAGCCTGTGCTGATGGTCTTTCCTGCAATCACATGTCCATATACCAATGCCAAATACTGGCGTTGAATATCGCGTGCTTGCATTTGACGAACCAAATGCGTCTGAGCTTCTAAGGTTTTGGCTACAACCATGATGCCTGAAGTGTCTTTGTCCAAACGATGTACAATGCCAGCGCGTGGTACGTATTGGATAGGTTCATAGTGATGAAGCAGGGCGTTGAGCAAAGTACCACTGGGATTACCTGCACCAGGGTGCACAATCAATCCTGGCGCCTTATTGAGGACTAAGACATCCTCATCTTCAAACAGGATATCCAAGGGTAAATCTTCAGCTTTGTGTTGTAAGGGCGTGTTATTTGGGCATACGGTCAAGACAATCTCTTCTCCGCCCCATACTTTATCATTGGGTTTATAAATACGGTGATTAACCGTGATCAACCCTTCTTTGAGCCACATGCATAGTTTTGAGCGTGACCACTCCGGAAATAATTGTGCGAGTACACGGTCAATGCGTTGCCCTGTATATTCTGGGGGAACACGCACAGGAGTAGGTTGGTCCGTCATCTCAAAGACTTACCGCAGTGCTCATATGACCTCTTAGAGAGTTGGGTTGTGCATCGGTGATAACGACGTCAACAAATTGACCAATCAAATCGGATGATCCATCAAAATTAACCACGCGATTACATTCGGTACGGCCAGCCAATTGTGTGGCAGACTTCTTGGACGCTCCTGTGACCAAAATACGTTGTGTGGTATCAATCAAGGCGCGGCTATAACGTGCTGCTTGGATACCCAAACGTTCTTGCAGGATGTTCAGACGTTGTTTTTTCACATCCATCGGTGTTGGGTCTGGTAAATTTGCAGCGGGGGTGCCTGGTCGTGGGCTGAAAATAAAGCTAAATGACATATCAAAGCCAATCTCATGCACCAGATCCATGGTATCTTGAAAATCTTGGTCGGTTTCACCAGGAAAACCAACGATAATATCCGTCGACAAGCGAATGTCTGGACGTACTTTGCGCAGTTTGCGGATTTTAGATTTGAATTCAAGTGCGGTATAACCTCGTTTCATCAATGCTAGAATCCGATCAGATCCAGATTGTACTGGCAAATGCAGATGATTGGCCAAAATAGGAACTTCTGCAAAGGCTGAGATCAAATTATCCGAAAAAGCTAGTGGATGAGAGGTGGTGAAGCGAATGCGACCCAGGCCATCAATAGCAGACAAATATTGAATCAATAAGGCCAAATCGGCAATGTCGCCGGACGCCATTTTTCCACGATAATCATTGACGTTTTGGCCCAGTAGATTAATCTCGCGCACACCTTGGTTGGCCAGCAGATAACACTCAGCCAAGACATCATCAAAAGGTCGGCTGATTTCTTCACCGCGTGTATAAGGAACCACACAATAGCTACAATATTTACTACAACCTTCCATGATGGACACAAATGCAATTGGGCCTTCTGCGCGAGGTGCTGGAAGATGATCAAATTTTTCAATTTCAGGAAAACTAATATCCACCACAGGTTTGCGTTGTGCTAAGCGTTCGTCGAGCATAGCGGGTAAGCGATGCAATGTTTGTGGGCCGAATATGAGATCAACATACGGTGCGCGTTTGAGAATATCTGCGCCTTCTTGACTCGCAACACAGCCCCCAACGCCAATAATGACATGCGGATTAGCCTTTTTATAATCACGCCATTGTCCCAGTTGAGAAAACACTTTTTCTTGAGCTTTGTCTCGAATAGAACAGGTGTTCAACAGGATCATATCTGCCTCTTCAACAACGTCTGTTGTTTCCAAACCATGAGATTTGGCTAACACATCTCCCATTTTGGAAGAGTCATAGACGTTCATCTGGCAGCCATTGGTTTTGATGTATAGTTTTTTCATATCAGCGCTCTTATTTCACCGCAGCTTTGCAATGAGTTTCATGAATAAAGGGGAGTAACATCAATGCGATCAGCATGCCAATAGGCAGCACAGCTAATGCAGTGTGATAGTTTTCTACGGTATAAATACGCACATTATGTTCCATCTGTCCTGACCACATGCTATCGAGTATGAACCCAACGGCAGGTTGAACAATGGCGATGCCGACCATATTCATCATGTTCATGAAACTCAACGCGGTGGCAACGTATTTTTGATCAGAGAGTTCTTTGGCTAATGCAAATGCAGGTAAAAATCCGGCAGAAAAGATACCAAAAGTAAACAACAGGATTTGCATTGCAATTTTATTTTGAATAGGGCAAAGAATGAATAAACTACTGGTGACCAAAGCACCAAAACTACCAATATACAGTGAGGGTTTGCGCAGACCTATTTTATTGGAGAAAAGCCCCCATAGTGGCCCGGCCAAGGCCCAACCGAATAAGATCAAAGAAATATAATTGGCTGCAACCGCTTTGGACAAATGCATGCTCAACATCAAAAAGGGTACACCCCATAATCCACAAATTACTGGAGTGGCCATGTAGATCAAACCTCCGTAGAGTGCGACCAACCACAATTGCTTGTTACGTAAGATGATCAGCAAACGTTGTCCAATCGAACCTTCTTCTTTGTTTTCGTTAGACAGGGTTTGAGTGTGTGTGCCGTGATCTTTTGTGAATGTATAAATCAACAAGGCAACAACAAGTCCAACGCACCCCATGATGATCATGCTGTGGCGCCAACCATAATAATCAACCAAGATAGCCAAGGGTGCTTCCCCGAAAATGGCACCCAGCATACCGAGGGTCACCATCAGGCCTGTTAAAAACGCAAACCTATAGGCAGGAAACCAGGTGGACGCTAATTTCAAAGTACCTACTGCGGCAAAAGCTGAACCAAATCCTATCATCAGGCGAGCTGTGCAAGCCATGAAAAAGTTCTCTGTCAAACCAAAGGCAATGGTACTGATGGCACAAATGGTGGTGGCGATGGTCAATAATCGTCGTGGACCAAAATAATCGGTCATAAGACCACATGGAAGTTGCATGCTTGCGTAGGAGTAAAAATAAATACCCGATAGAATGCCCAAGGTATGACTGGTCACAGAAAAATCTTGCATCAATTCGGAACTCATCACACTGGGAGATACTTGCAACAAACATTCATAAAAATAAAAAAGACAACCCAATCCCCAGATGAGCCAGGGTTTAAGGTCGCGTTTTGTTTTTGCAGAGTGATGCGATCTTGCCATCTTTAACTAACTCCTGAGCACGATGTGCGAAATAAAATTTTAAAAAAGTAAAATGCTATCAGCTTGACCAGTAATTGTCTATATTTTATCATCTCAGCCCAGCAAAAAAGTTGGCTGATAACCTCTGATAGAGTGATATTGATCAGTGAGCGTAGGTTGCGCCGAAAGCTAATTTAGATATCTACGCGTCGCAACAAGACATACATGGCACCTGTGCCGCCATGTTTGGGTAAGGCACTATGAAAAGCAAGCACATCTGGAATTTGGCGTAACCAGTGGTTGATCAAATTTTTTAGCACAGGTGCCTCGCCAAAACGCCCACCTTTGCCGTGAATGATCAACACCCAGCGATGCTGGTTTTGCAGCTGCTGGGTGATAAAGCGGCTCAAACGATCTTTTGCTTCATCTGGCCTGAGTCCGTGCATATCAAGCTTGGCTGTATAAGATAATTGGCCTGATTTTAGACTTTGGGTTTGTTTGGCACTAAGACCATGTCGATGGTATTTTAAAATGCTGTCTGATTGAACGGGTTCGGCGTAGTAATCGGATAGATCATAATCAATCGGTCGGTGCGGTTCGATGTATTGCGTTTTTGAGGTCACTTGAATGTGTGGTCGTGTGTTTTTTTGATTCAAAGGCGTGACGTCTCGCATCATATTACGAAATAAGGCTCGATCATCTGCAGAAACTGAATTTTTTTTTGTCATAGATCTTGTAACAGGGTTGAATCGTAGTGCCAGGATTGACGCAAAACCTAGAAGTCTAGGCAAATTTTGTTGTCACTGCTCACGCCAGCAGAACCGTTCGGCCTGAGGAGGATGGGGAGCATCCGTCTCGAAGGCTTACTTTCAAATGCATTACCCTTCGAGACTCCGCAAAGGCGGCTACTCAGGGCGAACGGGTGAGTCGTTACGCGAAACTTAAAATTGTGACCTGAGACAGTATAGCATATAATCCCATTCTTTAGGTTTCTCGAGGCGATTTTATGTCTTTTGCTACAGACAGCAAAGAACTGGTCAGCATTCTGGATGTGATTCGTTACGGGATCTCTCAGGCATGTTCCGCACAACTCTATTACGGTCATGGTACAGACAATGCTGTAGATGACATCTACGCTTTGGTATTCGAAACATTGCATTTGCCCTGGGATATGGATAAGCAATTTTTGCAAAGCCGTTTGACCGAAGCAGAGAAAAAATTATTAATCGAACGCCTGGAGCAACGGGTCACACATCATGTTCCTGTGCCTTACTTAACGAATAAAGCCTATTTTTGTGGGATGAGTTTTTATGTAGACGAACGCGTATTAATCCCACGTTCACCCATAGCAGAATTGATTAGACAGCAGTTCTCACCTTGGATCGACGCGGATCAGGTGTTGCGTATTATGGATATGTGTACAGGCAGTGGGTGTATTGCGATCGCTTGTTGTGAAGCATTTCCTGAAGCGATGGTAGATGCTGTGGATGTGTCAGAAGATGCATTGGTGGTGGCTGCTATCAATTGTGAGCGCCATCACGTGACAGAGCAATTGACCTTGATTCAATCAGATGGTTTTGATCAAGTACCCTCTCAATTGTATGATATCATAGTAAGCAATCCCCCTTATGTATCCCATGACGCGATGCAGACACTGCCCGCGGAATATCACCACGAACCGAAATTGGCGTTGGAGGCTGACGACGCTGGCTTAGCGTTTGTGCGGCGTATGTTGGAGCAAGCCTCACGCTATTTGACTGAGAACGGTATTTTGGTGATCGAGGTGGGTTTGAGTGAAGAAGCATTGATTGCAGCTTATCCTGAAGTTCCCTTTGTTTGGTTGGAATTCGAACATGGCGGGGAAGGTGTTTTTATGTTAACAGCGCAAAATTTGCGTGATATTCGTGTTTGAAGGACAAAAAATGACAAAACGTTATAATGTGGCGGTTGTGGGTGCTACGGGTGCTGTTGGCGAGGCCATGCTGGCAGGATTGATAGAAAGAAAGTTTCCGGTGGACCATGTGTATGCGATTGCATCCGAGCGTTCTGTGGGTAAAACCGTTGAATTTGGCCGTGATACGTTAGATGTATTGGATATCGCCACCTTTGATTTTACTGATATTGATCTGGCCTTATTTTCTGCTGGAAATGCCGTGTCTGAGCAATATGCCCCGATTGCAGCGGCTCATAATTGTGTGGTGATTGATAACAGTTCGTTTTTTCGATATGACGCCGATATTCCTTTGGTCATTCCAGAGGTAAATCCTGAACGTATTGCGGATTATACGCGCCAAGGTATCATTGCAAACCCAAATTGTTCGACCATTCAGATGTTGGTTGCATTAAAACCCTTGCACGATGCAGTGGGCATCACTCGCATCAATGTGGCAACTTATCAGTCAGTGTCTGGCACAGGCAAAGAAGCCATTTCAGAATTGATTGATCAACTTGGACAATTGTTAAATGGTCGTCCCATCAAACCAGGGGTTTATCCTCAGCAAATCGCTTTTAACGTATTGCCGCATATTGATGAGTTTCAAGAGAATGGATACACCAGAGAAGAAATGAAAATGGTTTGGGAAACACACAAAATTTTGGGTGATGAGAGCATTTTAGTCAATCCAACTGCGGTGCGTGTTCCTGTATTGTATGGTCATTCTGAGGCCATTCATGTTGAATTTAAATCGCCATTAAGTGCTGCAGATGCGAAACGTTTGCTGAAAAAAGCACCCGGAGTGGTGGTGGTGGATGATCCCAGTAAGCAGAAATATCCTACAGTCATTTCACACGCTACAGGTCATGATGACGTATTTGTGGGACGTATTCGCCAAGATATTTCACACCCTAATGGTTTGGACTTGTGGGTTGTGGCAGATAATATTCGCAAAGGGGCTGCAACCAATGCGATTCAGATTGCAGAGATTTTGTGTCGTGACTATTTATAAGTAATATGTATACTTAAAGATATGAAAAAGAACCGCATAGCTATTATCTCAGACATGACAACGTTAGCATGGGTTTTGCCCATGCCTGTGTGGCCATCTCTCAAATTAGCCAGTCAAAGTATGCGACAAACCTATGTGTTATCCAACCAAAGTACAGAAAACATCACAATCACCGGGCTCGGTTTCGATCCTGGACAAGATCCGCGTTTGGGGTTTGTAGGAGGAACCTGTCACATTGGACTGGTTTTAGTACCCCAAGCGTCTTGTACCATAGACATTCAAGTGACGCCGCGTGCTTTGGGGATCGGCAAACACCTCTTGACTATTCAACATTCAGGGCAATCATCACCTTTGTGGACAGAAATCTTATTCAGTGTAGTGGCTCAGGGTGAGAACAGGGTGCGCAAAGTTGGTTACTTGTCAGATGACACACAATCTATGGACCGACAGCGTCGTTTGAAGGAGCAAGACGGTCACCGATATTATGCCAGAGTGCATGCACGCTCTCATCCCGATCCTGAACAAATGCCTCAACAACAGATGGCACAAGATGGCGAAGTACAAAATAATATTTTGCAAAATCCGTGGTTAAACAGTCAAAGGTTTGATGGCGTTGATCCGAATTTAAATCCTGAGCCCCCCTTAAATACAGAAGCTCGTCGTGAGTTTGACAATGAACGCCGGGAGCAGGAAATGGAAAAACAGTTGCGTTTAGGCAATATGCCAAAGATGTCGTCTGCACCAAAACCCCCGGGTTTTTAAGGGCTTAAGCTCAGAGAAAACTCGATCTTTTTTGTATAAGTCGTGTCATATTGTTTACGGAGCCAAATTCAATGACCATAGCCAATGATATCATTTCTTGTCGCATGCCAGATTTTGATTACTATCTGCGGGAAGGGGACTCGTTGGATGATATTGATGAATATGGGTTCACGCCCTTGATCGAGTCGGCCATTACCCGCCAAACCCACATTGCAAAATTATTATTAGATCGAGGCGTTGACGTCAACAAGCCTGATGTCACTGGGCGTACAGCCTTGCATTGGGCTGTGGATAATGCAGATATTGAGTTGATGCGCTTGCTCTTAACTAAGGGGGCAAACCCGAATGCGTATACTCGCTCAGGTCTATCGGTACTGGTCTATCCTATTTTGCGCGCGCAATCTGATATCAAACATCTGTTGTATCAATATCAAGCCAAATTGGATTTTGCGCTGGATTTTATTTATGCCAAATTGCTTGGTCATCGCTTTGAATTAACAGGTGATGTCGATATCGTCACTGCCGAAGGCGAATTCATTGAATTAGATTATGAAGGATTTATTTTAGAGTTTACGGTTGCGGTGGTGAAAGATTCGTTGCGTCGCTTTACCAGCAGTTATTCTACCCGTCACTTACGACATCTATTTCCCGTTGTGCATGCCATAATGGATGGGTTTGCTGTGGCAGATGAATTGCTGCAATTACAGCATCATGCGGCTTTGACCAATCAACATCATCAGCGTATTCAACAATTAGCGCAATCGCCCCTGTTGATTTTACCGGCCGCCAGTCAAGGTCATGCACTGTGTTTTGTGCGGCACAAAGACTGGTGGGCCAAGATAGACCGAGGAGAAAATAGCCTGCAAGAAGGCAGTGTGAATATTTACCGTATGACACACCCAGAAGCCATCACTTTAAATTTCATTCTAGATTTTTTATATAAAAAACAGAATAGACGTTATTTTCATCAAGAGATTAATCGTATTTTGGGCTTGGTACCTGTTCTGCAATTGCCAATTCCATCACAAATTGCTGGAAATTGTTCTTGGGCTAATGTTCAGGCTGTTATTCCAGTGGCGCATGCCCTTGAAACCTTGCAATCTGTAGAAAGTTTTCAGTCCGAAGCATCCTTAACGCTCTATGAAACCTGGATAGAATGGGACAAAGATCGTGCTTTGGATGAATGTATACAGCGCTTTTATGCCGCGCAAGCGGTTCGCAAGGCTAGTTTTGCAGCTATGTTAGGTGCAGTGCTATTTCAAGCCTGTGAAGAAAATGATAGCTTGCATTTGGCGCGTGCAGAGAAGATTTTGGCCATTTTAACTTTGCCTGATTATGCTTATATCTTACAAAGTTATTTGGATATTTATTGTATCAAGCGGTTAACGCGTAGGGGCAATAATTTATTAAAATTACTGGATAATTGTGGGGTTAACCCTAATATTGGCGTGAATCCTATTGCCACTGGATTGGAGAGAAAAGAGTAAAGCTTGGGGAGGAAAAAAACCTCATGTACTGCGGACAGCACATGAGGATAAAGACTGCTTAAAGATTAAAGACTGCTAGATGGACTTTTATGTTCTGTATTTTTTTCCGCATCAAGTTCAGCATCAACTGCAGGAGCAGAAGCATCAACTGTAGTAGGCTTGAACAAGCTATATGCTGGATAAGCATTGACAGCAACGGCAGTAGTAACAGCAATACCAGCTTTTGCAGTCGCACTCAGTGCGCTCAGACCAGCAAATGCCAAAAATGCAGGATTCATGTATACAGCAGCAATCAAAGCGGCACTCAGTAATGCAGTTGTCGCTAATACCAGAGCAGGACTGTTTGATACATTTAGAGCTGCTGCCTTCAGGGCTTCAACAGTACTAGGTGCAATCAACGCTGCTGAACTCAGTGCAACAACACTTGAGGCAATTGCAGCAGATGTTTTATACCAGCCAGAAAGAGCTGCTAAACCGTATGGAATCACTGTTGGGTTCAGAACCAACGCACCCAGATAGCCACCAGCTAATACAGTTGATGCGGCTAATAATGCGTAGCCAGGATTGGTTTTAGCAAATTTAAATGCACCTTCGTAGGCACCTTTGATAGAATAAGATGATGCTGGTGCTGTATTTGTATCCACTGCACCTTCAGTAACATTAATTTCAGGGTTTACATTTTCTTGGGTTTGCTCTTGTAATTTCTCTTCTGATTTTGCTCTTTCTCTTGGGTTTAAACTCATTTTAAAATCCTCATCTAGTAGTTAGTAACGCAGGCATTTTATTCTTTGATGATGGCCGTCCCTAGAAGAACATGTACCGTGTTAAAATGCCATTATCGTGCTTAATGCTCCTTGCACAATGCGCGCATTCTATATGATATGAAATACAAAGTCTACGAGGGCACCAAATTTTTTACCTGAATCAACGAATCGTTGTTTGGAAGGAAGCGGTTGTTCTGCACCTAGGTTGGGCCGTTCGGCCCAACTTATCATGTTACATTATTCTACCGGATTTTTTCGTGGTGGTTCAGCTTTTACTGCACCGGTTTGACTGGACTGTTGCCCAGGATTCTTTTTGCGAGCAGCAGATAACGATGGGCGTCTTTGTTGTTGATTAGGACGGCGACGACGCTCAGACGAAGGGCGATGATCCGCTGGCTTAAGTTTGGCTGTTTGTGTCGCAGATACTGACGCTACGTGCGCTGAGGGTGCGGCGTCTTTGCGAGTACCAAACAGTTTTTGCAAGAAGCGTTGCAAAAAATTTAACGTATGAGGATGCTTAAAGGCTCCCGTATCATATGATTTTACGGCCGGCTCGTCCCGATGTTGGGGGGCGCTTGTTGCATGAACAATATTGAGTTCTGGCTGTTGAATCAAGGTATAGCTGGGTTTTTTCGACTTGTTGGTATTGTCTTCTTTGATGCGCGTGATGGTATATTGAGGAGAGTGTAGATAAGGATTTGCAATAATCAACACATGTACACCGTGGCGTTTTTCAATGTTAAAAATGAATTCACGCTTCTCATTCATGATAAAGGTGGCCATATCAACCGGCAACTGCACTTGAATTTCATTGACCTTTTCTTTTAGAGCTTCTTCTTCAATCAAACGAATGATAGACAAACTGCTGGATTGGATATTGCGAACTGCACCACGACCTTCGCAACGTGGACAAACTTCTTGAGCACTTTCGCCCAACGACAAACGTAATCGTTGTCGAGACATTTCCAACAAACCAAAGCGTGAAATGCGTCCGATTTGAATGCGAGCACGGTCGGCTTTGAGAGCTTCTTTGAGTCGATTCTCAACATCGCGTTGATTTTTAGAGGAACCCATGTCGATGAAGTCTATGACCACCAAACCACCGAGATCGCGCAAACGCAATTGGCGGGCTATTTCATCCGCTGCTTCCAGATTGGTATTCAAGGCGGTGGCTTCAATGTCTGCACCACTGGTAGCTTTGGCCGAGTTGATATCAATGGACACAAGTGCTTCAGTGCGATCGATCACCAATGCACCGCCAGAAGGCAAGAGCACTTGGCGCTGATATGCCGTTTCAATTTGGCTTTCAATTTGATAAAAATTAAACAGAGGTACCGTGCTGTGATACAGTTTTAAATTGGGTAAAAAATCGGGTTTCACTTGTTCGATGTATTGTTTGGCTTTGACATACGAAACCTGATCATCAATGATGATTTCACCAATGGATTTACGCAAATTATCACGAATCGAACGAATGATGACATCGCCCTCCTGGTGAATCAAACAAGGCGCCATTTGAGTTTGGTGCGCATTCTTAATAGCCTGCCATTGGTGGCATAACATATCCAAGTCGCCTTGTAACTCTTCTTGGCTTTTGCCTACACCAGCTGTGCGAATGATCAATCCCATATCTTCTTGCAGGGTCAATGCATTTAGTGTTTCTTTCAATTCATCTCGATCATCGCCTTCAATGCGTCGTGAAATACCGCCCGAGCTCGGGCTATTGGGCATGAGCACCAAATAACAACCCGCCAAAGTAATATAAGTAGTGAGTGCTGCGCCCTTGTTGCCGCGCTCTTCTTTATCTACTTGAATCAGTAACTCTTGTCCTTCACGAATCAGGCTTGTGATGGACGGTTTGTCTGTACCTTGACCTGATTGTTTCGCAAAATAAGACGGTGCAATTTCTTTTAAAGGTAGAAAGCCCTGTCGTTTGGCGCCATACTCAACGAATACTGCGTCCAAACTAGGCTCTCTACGTGTTACAACTGCTTTATAAATATTGCCCTTCTTCTTAACTTCTGCTGGACATTCAATGTCTAAATCATATAAATGGTTATCCTTGACCAGTGCAACTCGAATTTCTTCGGTTTGTGTTGCATTAATTAACATTTTCTCCGTATTTGCCATTTCTTTAACCCTCAATAGGGCGCCGTATCTTAAGCCTAAGGTTTACCACAGTAACCGGTTTGATGTTTTTCTATAGTGACAGATCGCACGTATACTGCCTTCGAGTTCGAAGGCTCATGTTTGATATCATGTCGCATGTTCGGCATGCGTGAGTATCTGAAGAAATATGTGTTCAATTTGGCTCTGGTACATGAATGAAGACTTCGACCTAAGAGATGCGCAATATATTCTTTTTTTGCTAGCTATCTAGCCATGCACACACTTAAGTATATAATCTTATCAAAAAATTCAACCCGAGGAAAGAGTTTGATGCACAATGATTCGCAACAAAAGGTGCGCTACGCCATCATTACAGAAGAGGAAGATGGTCAACGTTTGGATAATTATTTGTTACGAGTCCTCAAGGGGGTGCCTAAAAGCCATATTTACCGTATTGTGCGTGGCGGCGAGGTGCGGGTGAACGGTAAACGAGCAAAGCCGCTTTCTCGAATTGCCTGTGGTGATTCGATACGCATTCCACCGATTCGGCTTTCTTCTGCCAAAGAAACGCAGGTGAGTGTTGGATTAACGGATTGTTTGTTGAGCAATATAATTTTTGAGGACGAGCGTATTTTGGTGTTATCAAAACCAGCAGGCATTGCGGTTCACGGCGGAAGTGGTTTGAGCTTGGGTGTTATTGAAGCCATGCGTCAAATTCGCCCTGATTTAAAATATTTGGAATTGGTGCATCGTTTAGACAGAGAAACTTCTGGCTGTTTGCTTTTGGCAAAGAAGCGGTCTAGTTTACGTGCCATTCAAGCCTTATTAGAAGCTCGCACAATTGAGAAAACTTATTGGGCACTATTGGCTCATTCTTGGCAGGGGAAACCTTGCGTACGGGTGGACGCGCCACTTTTAAAATCGGTTTTGAAATCAGGAGAACGAATGGTGGTGGTGTCGGAGGAGGGCAAACGCTCGGAAACACGTTTTACTCTCTTGGAAAACTATGCCGACGCTTGTTGGGTAGAGGCATTACCCAAAACGGGTAGAACACATCAGATTCGTGTGCATGCTGCCGAATTAGGACATCCGATTGTAGGCGATCGAAAATATAATCAGATGGATTCTTTGCCCATTCTTTCAGATCTTAAGCCAAGAATGTATTTACATGCACGTGCGATTCAGTTTACGCTCAATGATCATCTCTATAGGTTTGAATCAGATTTGGATGAGACGTTTTCGTCGGCTCTTAATCTGTTGGGAGGCAAAATAGACCGTGCTTAAGCGTTATAGATTAGTGGTATTTGATTGGGAAGGAACGCTGGCTGAAAATAGTTTAGGCTATTTATTAAATAGTTTGAAATCCGCTGCAGAAAGGTTACATATGGGAACCTTTGATTTACAAACGGCCCGGCAATTAGCTCCCTTAGGATTGGCGACAGCGATAAAAAAGCTATTTCCTCAAGCCCAGATGTATCAACAAGAAGAGGTGTTGCGTGAAGCACAAAAAATACTCACAGAGTCTTCTGCAGTAGTCCACTTGGTGCCTGGTTCAGAAGACACCGTGCTGTGGCTGCATGAAGCCGGTATGCATTTGGGTATTGCTACCAATAAAAGCGCGCAAGGGTTGGCACGGGTATTACAAGGCAGTGGTTTAGATGTTTATTTCCCCATTACCCGTTCTGCGAGTGAATCACCTTCCAAACCCTGCCCGCAAATGTTGGAGGAGATCATGGACGCATTTGCTGTGACTGCTGAACAAACTTTGATGGTGGGAGATTCTATAGCCGATATAGAAATGGCGGTTTCTATTGATGTCCATGCTGTTGGCATGGATTTTTTTCATACGGAAGAACATGATTTGCGATCCTCAGGCGCATTGCATGTATTTGATAATTACCAAGATTTAAGACAGTACATTAAGGATAATTGATATGTTGAAGATTGGGTTACCTAATATGTTGACGCTATTGCGGATTGGAATGATTCCGATTTTCATTGTCATATTTTATTTGCCGTTTGTTTGGGCGCACTATGCTGCAGCTATTATTTTCACTCTGGCGTGTCTGACCGATTGGCTAGATGGATTTTTGGCACGAAAATGGCATCAAGCTTCTTCTTTTGGTGCTTTTATTGATCCTGTTGCGGACAAACTATTGGTGTCATCCAGTTTGGTATTATTGGTTGGCTCGCCAGATTTACATTTTTTGACCTTACCTGCGGTGGTGATTGTGGGACGTGAAATTGCGATTTCAGCATTACGCGAATGGATGGCGGAAATTGGCCAAAGAACCAGCATTGCGGTGAGTTATGTGGGAAAAATAAAAACGGGGATGCAAATGATTGCCATTATTCTTTTGATTGCTTGTCATCAAAGTGGCACCTGGTGTGGTTTATTGGGGACTGTGCTGTTATATTTGGCTGCAATTTTGACCATTTGGTCAATGATAGAATACTTAAAGATTGCTTGGCCAGAATTGACTAAAAAATCTGAACTTACGCCTTGACAGCTTAGTGATTTCAGGTAGAATTCACTCCGTTACAGAGAAGCGGGAATAGCTCAGTGGTAGAGCACAACCTTGCCAAGGTTGGGGTCGCGAGTTCGAGCCTCGTTTCCCGCTCCAATCAAAGCGACTGCAAGTCGCTTTTTTTATAGGTTTAAGTTAGACGGCTGTGTGGCAGAGTGGTTATGCAGCGGCCTGCAAAGCCGCGGACGCCGGTTCGATTCCGGCCTCAGCCTCCAATATATTCCACCTGCCCAGGTGGCGAAACAGGTAGACGCAAGGGATTTAAAATCCCTCGGATATAAAACATCCGTGCCGGTTCGATTCCGGCCCTGGGCACCAATTTACCGTCGCGGAGCTCCGATGTTTGTATTCGGTTGAATATCAGACTCTTCTTGAAATGCTTCACGCAGTTTTTGTTTATACTGCTCCTCCCGTGGAGTCACTGGTGGTGTTACTGCCTCTGAATCTTCCAGATCAAGTTCCATACGAACAGGTCCGCTAGGGGGAGGTACTAATCCTACGTCCTTTGCTTTACTTAAAAGATCTGATTGTTCTAAAGTGGATTGTAATTCTCTTAATTTGATTTCCGACAATAAGGCATTAAAATATTTCTGCTCAAACTCGTACATCGCAGGCCCATCTTGACGAGTATGGTGCCGGTCAGCCTCAAGAAATGCTTTTAATTCTTGCATGGGGTCATTGATGATAAACTTTGTATATTCATCATTTTCTCTTTCTCTAAGAGACTTATCTATCGCTTTTCTTACTAAAGATATCGCAGTGGGCATTTTGGGACTCCAATATTCTCCCTATATCATAGATTAAATATAGCTTTTTTTTTGTAAAGATCCATAACTATGATCAAATATCTGGTTTAGGTACATCCCCCGCAATCCGCTACGCTTCCTTGCAGGCTACGTTACTGATTCTGTAATTTTCAGGCTCTTTCCCATTTATCTATAATAGAAAACAAATCTATCCTTTATTTGCTTCCCAAACCCTCTTTTCGTTATTCTCGCAATCAGTTATCATCGATCTATTAGGTTCCCTATAAGGAAAACGCCATGACCTTTGTTGTGACTGAAAATTGTATCAAATGTAAATATACGGATTGCGTTGAAGTATGCCCTGTGGATTGTTTTTACGAAGGCCCCAATTTTTTAGTGATTGATCCGGATGAGTGCATTGATTGTGCTTTATGTGAGCCTGAATGCCCGATCAACGCAATTGTTTCAGAAGATGATTTGCAGGAAGATCAACGTGAGTTTTTGGCTTTGAATGCAGAGCTAAGCCAAACTTGGCCGAATATCACGACTAAAAAAGAGGGTCCTCCAGATGCTGCTTCTTGGGAAAACGTGAGCAATAAGCGCGCGCATTTAGAACACGAGTGGCCAAAAGAATAAATGATCCTCATCATGAGGACCTGATAGTCGCTTGTCAGAAGCTGTTTGCTCCAAACGGACGCCTTAGTACGGCTATTCCGCAATTTGTGTCTAGAACGCAACAGGCGACCCTTGCAGAGTCTATCGCAGAGACCATTCTTGACCAGTGTCAATTGGTGGTGGAAGCAGGCACAGGTACTGGAAAAACCTTTGCTTATCTCGTTCCGACTTTACTAAGTGGTAAAAAAGCGATTATTTCTACCGCGACCAAAACCTTACAAGATCAACTGGTGCAAAAAGATTTGCCGCTTTTGATTCAGGCACTGGGTTTGGCCACACGTGTGCAAAACCTCAAGGGCCGTAGTAATTATATTTGTCTCTATCGTACCGAATTATTTTCTGAACAAGGTCGGATGCACTCTGCTGCATGCGCCCATGACATTGCTTATGTGCGAGAGAAAGTACCGCAATTGACGCACGGTGAGCGCACTGAATTGCCTGAGCTGAACGAAGAATCTGCGGCTTGGCCTTTTGTGACGTCAACGGTAGATAATTGTTTAGGACGTGCCTGTGATTTTCATAGCAAATGTTTTTTGATGCAGGCCCGAAAGCGCGCTATTGAAGCTGATGTGGTGGTGATCAACCATCATGTTTTTTTTGCTGATTCGCGTTTAAAAGAAGAAGGATTTGGGGAATTATTACCGCAAGTTGGCACGGTAGTGTTTGACGAAGCACACCAATTGGCAGATATCGCCACTGAATTTCATAGCAGCCAATTCGGCACGCGACAATTGCGAGATTTATTTGATGATATGGTACGAGAATGGCCAGTCTTAGATTTGCCCAATCAACCCTTCAAGCAATGGTCAGTCGCTTTGGATCAACTCCTAGATCAACTATGGTTTGCTGCTTCTGAAGAACGCGGCGCTTGGGATGTGATGATGAAACAAAGCGGATTTCGTCAAGCGTGGACAGATTTATTGGCCTTTGTTGAGAACTGGATGGCCGTATTACCAGCGCCTAGCGCAGAAGATGCGGTGGGGTTAGCGCAGTGCAAATCAAAAGGCGTTGCTTTGCATGCGTTCATTCATCAATTTTGTCAGCCCGACAAACATACCATTCGATGGGTGGAAAAGTTTAAACGTAGCGTGGTCTTTCATCAAACGCCTTTGGATATTTCAGCTGGATTCCATGCGCTACTAGCACGTAACACATGTGCTTATATTTTTACGTCAGCGACGTTAACGATCTCAGATTCTTTTGCTTGTTTTATCAAGCCACTGGGTTTGAAACAACCAGCGACTTTAAAGCTCCCAAGTCCATTTGATTTCACCCAACAAGCCCTGCTTTATTTACCCAGGAGTCTACCTGATCCGAATAATTTGTTGTATTATGAAGCCCTTTTGGCCAAAGCTTTACCAGTCATTGAGGCTTGCGGTGGACGATGTTTTTTCTTGTTCACCAGCCATCGTGCTTTGCAGCAAGTGGCAACGTTACTGCGCCAACGGTTGTCCTTTCCGCTATTGGTTCAGGGCGAGGAAGCCAAACCCATATTATTGGAGCGTTTTCGGCAATTGGGCAATGCGGTCTTATTGGGCACAGCTACTTTTTGGGAAGGCGTAGATGTGAAGGGGGACAGTTTGTCGTGTGTGATTATTGATAAAATCCCTTTTGCCAGCCCCAAAGATCCTGTGTTTCAGGGCAAGATGCATTATTTAAAAAACCAAGGCCTGTCAGGGTTTCATGAGATAACCTTGGCGGCAGCCGTATTGGCTTTGAAGCAAGGTGTTGGACGCTTGATTCGTGACATCACCGACCGGGGTGTATTGATGATCGCTGATCCACGTTTGACCGGAAGAGCTTATGGGGAACATATTTTTGCCAGTTTGCCTCCAATAGGTAAAACTCGTGATGAAAAAACGGTATTGGCATTTATTGAGCGTGGTTTTAGAACATGAATTTATTGGCATTAGATACGTCGACGGAAATAGCTACAGTGGCTTTGGCTGTAGATGGTGTCATCCAGAGTGTAGAACAAGATAGTGTGCGGCAGCATGCACAACACCTTTTACCTATGATTCAGACCTTGATGCAGGCAACCCATACGTCTTGGGCAGCACTGGATGGGATTGTTTTTGGTTCAGGGCCAGGTAGTTTTACGGGATTACGTATCGCCTGTAGTATGGCAAAAGCATTGGCTTACGCGCAAAATTTATCTATATTTGGGGTAAGTAGTGTGGACGCTATTGCGTTTGAAGCCAGATTGATGCTAAAAGAAAACGGGGCATCCACCGGCATTTTGGCGGTTTTAGATGCTAGGATGCATGAAGTGTATTGGGCATATTATCCACCCGGCGTCCATAGGGCTGCAGACATTCAAGTGGGCCCACCCGACAGCATCCCGATGCCTGAAAACCAATCCTTTGTGCTGGCAGGATGGGGACTTGATGCGTATCAAACGCTTTGGTCTCCTGGATTGCGCGCCGCGATGGGTTCTCACTATACGATTGCCCCAGGGGCGCAAGCAGCTATTCAGTTGGTACAAACAGGAGAGATTCTGGCGATGAGCGCAGAAAAAGTATTGCCATTGTATGTGCGAGATCAGGTGACGCATATTGGAGGAAAGCATGGATAAAAAATTATTAACTATTTTGGTGTGTCCTTTATGCAAAGGACCCTTGCTGGTAAAAAAAGAAGAATTAATTTGCGTTTTTGATCGGCTGGCTTATCCCATTCGAGATGGAATTCCAGTGATGCTGGATTCTGAAGCAAGACGCGTGACATTAGAAGAAAAAGATGGTTTGTAAACCAAAGATGGTAACTCCCCACGTCATCCCGAGCGCAGCGAGGGATCTCCTGTCGTGTGGTACTTGTAAAATAAAAATAATGCAAAAAACACTTGAAAAAAGATGAGGTAATGATCAAATAGCTGCATGAAAGACTATGAACAAATCATTAGTACACTATT
>CAZVEH010000016.1:0-13551 GCA_964625775.1 uncultured Legionella sp.
GCGTATTCTACGGATCTACGTTTGTTTGTCAACTGCTTTTTTAAAATTTTTTATCGACTTAATTTTTAAGTCGTGCTCTTTGTGCCCGCTGCATCAAAATCCACTAAAACTTTGGCAATGCGATGTTTCCCAACCTGAATCACCAGAATCTGTTGGTCATGCATGGTCATCGCTGCATCCGATACTTTTTCACTATTGATTTTGACCGCGCCTTGCTTGACCAAACGAGATGACTCCGACGTACTGGCCGTCAAACCAGCTAATTTTAATAATTGCGCCAGCGTGACAGACGCTTCGCACGATATTGTTTGTGTCTTTAAATCATCGGGTATTTCTTTTTTCTGAAAACGCTCAATGAAGTTTTGTACCGCACGCTTGGCTTGCTGGGCATCATGAAAGCGCGCTACTAATTCTTCTGCAAACGCCAATTTCACATCGCGAGGATTATACCCCTCTGTAACCTCATGCTTGATACGGGTTAATTCAGCGGTGGTTTTTTGACTGAGCAAATCCATGTACCTCCACATCAACTCATCGGAAATTGACATGATTTTACCTAAAATATTGTCGGGTGATTCGGTGATGCCAATATAGTTATTCAAAGATTTAGACATTTTCTTCACCCCATCCAAACCTTCAATCAATGGTGTCATCATCACTACCTGGGGTTCTTGTTTATAATGTCGTTGTAATTCACGCCCCATCAACAAATTAAACTTTTGGTCGCGCCCGCCGCATTCTACATCTGCATGCAATGCCACAGAATCGTACCCTTGTAAGAGAGGATATAGAAACTCATGGATCGCAATAGCCTGACCACCCGCGTAACGCTTAGAAAAATCATCACGCTCTAGCATTCTTGCTACTGTGCTGGTCGAAGCTAACCGGATCAAATCCACTGCTGACAACTGGCCGAGCCAAGCAGAATTAAAAGCTACTTTGGTTTTTTCTTGGTCTAAAATCTTAAAAGCTTGCTGCTGATAGGTTTGAGCATTTATAGAAATTTCTTCAAGGCTAAGTGGTTTGCGTGTGGCATTCTTACCAGTTGGATCCCCAATCATCGCTGTAAAATCACCAATGAGAAAAACGACTTCATGCCCGCAATCTTGAAATTGGCGTAATTTATTGAGCAGCACGGCATGCCCCAAATGAATATCGGGTGCAGTAGGATCAAACCCTGCTTTGATTTTTAAAGGTTGTTCTCGTTGTAATTTTTGTTGTAATTCGTCGGGTAATAAAATTTCCTCACAACCCCGTATCAATTCGCGATAGGACGGATGCTCATCACGGGTCTGTTTTGTTGTTGCTGTCTCAGAGGTTTTCCCAGATTTTATGTCTGAATTTGTTTCAGTTTTTTTTGCCAGTAAGTCTGTTGTGACCATGTATAATACCCTAATAATATATAAACGAGAGCATTTAGACATTCTTGCGCTGAAAGCAAGACCATCATACGATTTGCTCAAACTACCAACAAAGAAACGTAAAAAATGAGTGGTTTTTATCGCTTTTTGTTGACCTATTTGCTCACTCCAGGTATCTTAGCCCGGATGATTTATTCTTGCTAATTGTAGGCAAGCATCATCACTCGCCTCAATGATTATTCCAAGGCTTAATACTCGAGAGAGTATCGTGAAAGCGTCAGTATACACTTTCAACCACATGATTGCAGCAAAGGTTAAACATGAAACAAAGACAACATCGCCTAACAAAAAAACATACGCTTTGGATAATGACTTCCTTACTGTGTTTGGCTTGCATGATTGTTTTTCTGTCTACACCGAAATCACAGCATAAAACAAAGTACATTTCACAACCACTGGCCTTGCCCGATGTGGATACAGACCAACCCATGCCAGCGCCTGAAGCAGAAGAAAAGGAAGAAGACACTGGCTGGAGAACCATCACTACGCGCAAAGGTGACACTTTAGGGCGAATTTTCAAACGAGAAGGATTAAGTCAACAAACGTTACTGGCTATTCTTCACGCTAATCCTTATGCAAAAAGCATGATCAATATCAAACCCAATCAGCAAATCCAAGTATTTTTGCATGACGATATTTTAGAAAAAATGATTTTCAATTATAGCCCCACGCAGTTATTAATTGTTCACTTGGAAAACAATCACTATGTGACCACGATCAAGTCACGCACCATGGATACCCACGAAGAATATGCCACAGCCACGGTACGAGGTTCTCTGTACGCCACGGCTGCGCGGATGAAAATCCCCTCTAAATTGATTCGGCAGATGGTAGAGATTTTCAACTGGGAAATTGATTTTTCCAAAGAAGTTCGTTCAGGAGATCAATTCAGCATCCTCTATCAAGCACAATATATCGATGATAAATTGGTCAATACTGGAGATATTATAGCGGTAAGCTATACCAGTCGTGGTCAGCAACACCAGGCAGTTCGTTATTCATCCCCCAATGGCGATCATGATTATTATACACCACAGGGCAACAGTTTAAAAAAGGCTTTTTCTCGCTACCCTATACAATTTACTCACATCAGTTCTACATTTAGTTTGGCGCGTCGTCATCCTATCCTGCATTATTACCGTCCACACAAAGGCGTCGATTTGGCGGCCCCGATTGGCACACCGATTCGGGCTACGGGCAATGGCGTCGTCGTTCAAATAGGTCGACAAAATGCCTACGGCAATATGATCAAAATCAAACACTCTAATATGTATTCTTCACTGTATGGCCATATGTTACGCTTTCAAAAAGGCTTGTCTCGCGGTGCGCATGTCAAACGCGGACAAATCATTGGTTACGTTGGCCAATCCGGTTTAGCCACAGGGCCTCATTGTCATTATGAATTCCATGTGAATCAACAACCCAAAAACCCAACAACGATTCCCCTACCCCATGCCGACCCTATTTCTGCAAAGCATCGATTGGCCTTCCAAACCAAAGCGTCTAATGTACTCGCCAGTTTAAAACTATACGAATCGGGCTATATGATAGCCTCTCAGGGAAAAAAATCACGCACAGGATAAGCCATCATGCTAGGACAACTCAGCCTGAATCTTTCTTTTTTGATGTACGGCATCTTGTATTTGCCGCAAATTATTCATAATCAAAAACAAGGGGATCTGAATGGATTGAGCAAATGGATGCACATACTGTTATACGCAGCGTATTCATTGGATGTGTTATATGGCTTCGCAACCCATCTGCCCTGGCAATATCGTACCATCTCTGGATTAGGGTGGTTATTATTAAGCATCCAACACATGCAGATTATGCATCATTTCAATAAAAATCAGCGCTATGCGGCCAAATATAGTTACTACGGCCTACTGCTCCTATTTTTGGTATTCCTGCTCTATGGCTTATCCAGGCAACCCTTTTCCCCTGATTCTATCAACATAATGGGATACCTGGCTCAACTGGGGTTTGTGATTGCCATGATTCCGCAAATTCTAAAATCAAAGCAGTTGAAATCCACACATGCGATCAATATCGTCTATCTGCTGTTGAATATGGTCTTAACCTGTTTAGATTTGATTTCGGCTTGGCAATTAAACTGGGGTTGGCCCAATAAATGTGGTTCGAGCCTGCTTCTTATATTAACGAGTGTTTTATTGTTGCAATATCGCGTCTACCCATCAACCAAAGACCACACGGCAAATCCAAATGGACGCCATGACACCGGCCAAATCAGCCAATAAGCCAGCAGGAATCGCATGTCGGGTATGACGAATATTGACGGCACCGAAATAAACCGCAATCACATAAAACGTTGTTTCGGTACTGCCCATCATGGTTCCAGCAGTTTTAGCAATCAAAGAATTGCCCCCAAATTGATGCATCACATCTGCCATCAACCCATTGGACGCACTTCCTGAAAACGGTCGCATCAAAGCCAAAGGTAATAATTCAGACGGCATGCCTATGAAGGCCAAGGTGGAGCCCAACCAGCTTGCCAACAGCTCAAAAAACCCAGAGGCACGTAGCATGCCTATCGCAACCAACATCGCCACCAAATAAGGAATCAAACTCACACTGGTAGAAAACCCATCTTTTGCGCCATCAATAAAGGCATCAAATACATTGATTTTTTTTATGGCGCCATACAGTGGGATGCCTACTACAAACAGCAAGAACAACAGGTTAGACATCATATTGACCGTATTCATAGCGTCTGATTTCCTTTTTTGATGCGATAACGGGGTAATTTGGCCAACGTTTTTACAGATATAATGGCAACCGCTGTCGATACAGTGGTCGCAATCAGCGATGTTACAATGATACTACTGGGGTGATCCGATCCACTTGCGGCCAGATAGGCAATTGCCGTGGCGGGTATCAATTGCACACTGGACGTATTGAGCGCTAAGAACGTACACATGGCATTGGTTGCCGAATTGGCATGTTGATTGAGACTTTGTAATTCTTTCATCGCCTGCAAACCAAAAGGCGTTGCCGCATTTGCCATGCCTAACATATTGGCAGCCATATTTAAAATCATAGCGCCCATAGCGGGGTGATCAACGGGTACTTCAGGAAATAAGCGCTTCATAACGGGGTGTAACCACCGAGCAATCACCGTAACCAAGCCAGAGTCTGTAGCAATGCGCATGATACCCAACCACAGGGTCATCACCGCCGTTAAGCCTAAAGCCAGCTCAAATCCAATTTTGGCTGAGTCCGTCACTGCATGGACCACTTGATCCAAACGTCCTTGTAGGACACCCACCACCACAGACAGACATAACAATGACAACCAAATGATATTCAACATGCTTGTTCCTTAAGAAAACTTACGGTAAATTATACTACCGCAACATACACAAGATGAGTGCATGAACCCGTCTCGACGCTTACTTACCCTACTGATTTTGATACTAAGTTCGTCCAGTTTTGCGAAGCCATTGGCCTTTCCATTTTGCGTAACTAATTTTCAACACCAAACGGAAGACAAAATAAACGAAGTCTATACGCAATCACAACAAAGTACACTAGCAGATCTGACCTCACGCATCAAATATTTCAGCCAAAGTTTGTTAGACTCTCCCTATGCATTGGGAGCCCTGGGCGAAGGCCCTACAGGTGAGTTTGATCAAGCACCCCTGTACCGATTAGATGCCTTCGACTGCCAAACTTATGTAGAAACGGTATTGGCGTTGGCACTCTCGGACTCAATGACGCGATTCAAACAATGTATCTCAAACATCCGCTATGCGCATGGCCAAGTCGATTACCTGCAGCGTCATCATTTTCTCTCCCCGGACTGGAATCATGATAACCAACGTCAAGGGTTGATAGAAGATATCACCCACACCATCGTAGACACGCAGCATCACTCTGTTGCAATGATCGCCAAAACCCATATTGACCCACCAGGCTGGTATCAACATTTCGATACGTCTAAAATCAGATTATGCCATGCCTCGCAAAACACGGTACAAAGAAAACTAAAGATCCTACAACAGCTAGGACAAAAACAGCCTACTAAGACGGATAGACTGCCCTATATTCCACTGACCGCCCTTTTCGATGCCAACAACAAACCCAATATGAGCTTATTCAAGCAAATCCCCGATGGCGCTATCATTGAAATTGTGCGCCCAAATTGGGATTTGACTCAAGTGATTGGCACACATTTGAATGTGTCCCATCTGGGCTTTGCCATTCGTGAACAGGGGGTTTTATACTTTTATCAAGCTTCAAGTCTAGAGCAAAAAGTGTCTAAACCCACCTTGATCGAGTATTTACTCCATGCAAAATCCAGCCCCTCGATTGGCGGCATCAATATCCAACGAGTTCTACCTTCAAAACTTTGTCAAAATGCATTGCGATCTTAACTCAGATCTTGAATAATGATAAAATCAAGATGTCCCTTCGCAGGGAAAAATCATGTGTGAGAAAAAAACAACAATATGGTGCTAAATTATTATATCTGCTCTATCTGCCCACGTCCTGCGGCTTGTCCGCAGGATCCAGGCGTCTAGGCAGTTATCTGGATACCGCGCATGAAGCGCGGTACGTTGGCCTTCAGTATATCATTTAATCACACATGATTTTGCGCTGTGTCCCTTCGCCCCATAGGGGAGAAGGTGCCCGCAAGGCTGATGAGGTGGGGGATCAAAAAAACATTTTATGTTTTAAATCCCCTCACCCTAACCCTCTCCCCTAAGGGGCGAGGGGATAAAAAAACGGATCGACTCAGGGAAAAACTGGGCATACACACAAAGGAATATCATGAACACAGGAGTGCATTTTGCTTAAGCATCTTTATCTACGAGCGTTCATCTTATTGTTACTCTCTTTGATCTGCACAGGATGTTTTAGACCTCCTTTCAACGATTTCAAAAAACCGCCACCTGATTTTCGTTTATACCGTACCAGCAAAAAATATGTGATCGAAAAATTACAACAACAAGACATTCAATATGTAGAATACGGCGATACCATGACCTTGGTGGTACCCACAGATCATTATTTTTTAAAAGGCACTGCGAAAATCAACGATATTTGCTATGAAGGTTTGAACAACATCGTCAAATTACTCAAAATGTATCCCAAAAGCCGTATCTATGTGGCTGGATTTAGTGATAATGTAGGGCACTCAGCACGATTTCAAAGACGCTTAACCCAGGCACAGGCCAACGCTATGTTGACATTCCTATGGGCAAACGGCATCCAGGCAAGACACCTCAAAGCCACAGGATTCGGCGAGTTATTCCCAATAGGCAACAACAACCTCATTCACGGCAGCGCATTCAATCGCCGCATTGAGATCCAATGGTTTTCCTTCAAAGATGACCAGCTCGGCTACATGCAATCGCTACAAACATATCATGGCATGAAATAACCCTACCACAATGAATCACGTCATACTGACATCATGGATTACGTCATCCTGAAAACAGCGCAGCTGTTTGAAGGATCTCTCCCACCATCACCTCTACACCATTGACAGTATCCTCACCCTGAGCTGATGAATGGTTACCAAAAAAAATCACATTCTCCATCATGGTCTATACTTAAAAATGAACAGGACTTACGGTCATCGATACACTGCTCTCTCTATTGTGAAATCGCATAGAAAGACGGTGAATTCGTAGTCATACGGAGAAAGCACCATGATTCCACATGAGCTCTTTATAGAACAACTCAGGAAGATGCATCTGGATACACAAACAGATAGCATGCTTATGGGAATCATCCAAGCGCTTCGGTTAAAAACATTGCACGATTTAGAACAAAAAAAGCAAGAAATAGAACAAAAATTACAAAGCGTGTCTTCCAGTGAATCGGTACAACAATTCAATCAGCAGATCAAGGAAGAGCTCACAGTCATACGCAGATTAATCCAACAATTAAATAGAGATAGTGCACAACAAAAAAACACACCCTCGGATGAAGAGTTAAACAACCCTAATGCAGCTTTATGGCATGCTTTCAACCAACAATTTGCCCAATACTTCCCTAATTTGCAAGTGCTGATCCTAACCTTGTCGGATGCACCACCTGAAATCAAAGCCCAATTGGTCCCATTGATCACGCTAGTACTGGACAGAATCACCAACGAAACAGAAAAGACCCAAGCACTAGAGGCTTTAAGCAATGAACAACTCAAAGCTCTTATTGACCAATCTCGTATCACTTATGATGAGCTAACAAAGCAAGCTGAAGCGCATATCCAAGGCATAAAAAATGAAATCAATACATTAAACTTGTTGCTGAAAAGTCTTAATACCTCAGAAACACAAGCTCCAGTTTTAGCCCAAATTTCAAACTTACAAGCAGAAGCCCAACAACAAAAAACCGCCATTGAACAATCAAATGCCGCATTCAAATTACGCTGTAAATCAATTGCACATTTATGTGTGGCTGAATTGGTCAAGCGAGCACGCACACAACCACAAGCTCAATCCACTAAGACTGATCCCACACAAACAATCCAAAGACTCACAGCCGATATCCCGGACGTCAAATCTTCTGACATCCTAGACGACATCAGCGAGACCCATCCAGAGATTCAAACTCATATTACCCAATTATTGCCTCCATCCATGGATTGGACACAATCAAGCGCCATAAGCACCTTGCAAGCAACGCAACGTTTATATCAAAAATTAAAATTTGGTCAAAAAGATTTACGCGAGTACGTCACCGAAGCCAAAAAACGCTTAGCCACGGATTTGTTTTGGGCCGAAAACATTTATGAAACCAGGTTGTTTCCCGCAGAAGACAGTGAACTACGTTATAGAGTTGCGTTAGAAAATAAGAAAGCGATCGAGATAACAGCAAAAATAAAATCTGACTATAGGTTAAGTACAAAGCATGATGTGAACGAAAATGCGGCAGCAAAGAAATTGAGGCAAAACAATATACCTAAATACGAACGTCTCATATGGGCAACACGCAACGCTAGAAATATTAGCAAACACAACCCTGCATTTTATAAATACCTTCTTGAAACTCCGAGAATAAACATAGAGAAAGAAGGAGATTTATTAACTATACAGTTTTGCGTCGACATTACTACAGAAGCTAAAAGGACTATAAATACTGTACTCGATGACTCGAGCGCTTGGAACAATCTCGACAATACCCTTGTAAACTCAATGATAACCCAAAACGCTAGCGTTATTACAGAAATGGGTATTGTAGAATTTAGCGGCTTTTCCTTAGAAGATGTACAAATTCAAATAGAAAATAAAATAAAACAATTAACCGACCCAACAACAATAGCTCAACAAAAAATAACACACTTGCTTGATGAAACTCAAGAATCAATAGATAGAGAAAAGGGTGATACATTCAAAACCCATCAATTACAGGTAAAAAAAGCAGATCTAAATAGAGAGCTAGACCAAGCATCGTTTGAACTTAATAAATATATCAAATTCAGGAAAAATCTACTCGAGTACCGAGAAGAATTACAATTAAAAACTATAAAATCCCTAAATTTAGGCGAGGGCACCGAACTCGATTTGCGTCTCCGTAAACTCCTAGAACTCCTCCAATTCAAATTCACACTAAATATTAATGAATTGAAGTTTTTAAAACAAAAAACAATTGATGACCTTCTTTCGGGTGATCCAACAAAAACCCGTGAGGCTTTAAGCGCAGCAAACCTAGATGAGCACATCAATCAAGCGTATACGGCTATTGCTGCTCTAGAAAATATCACTGATCTCAATCTCATCCCAACTTGGGAAAAAGCGAAAAAAATTGCTGGTTCTACGAAGCGCAAAAAGGAATTTGATGCTCTTTTGCAAACGGCATTAGCCTCCTCATCTACTGAACGCAGAAAAAAGATTATCGAAATCTATGCACAAGAATATGAACGCAATCCAGAAATCCTAGACACTTTGGGCATTCAAGGCAACTCAAAAGCCATTGAAGATATGCATCAAGATATTGTGGACATGGCAACCGAGTTTGATCGCTTGCTGACAAGGACCGAGCAAGGTAGCGATATCCTGGATGACGCTGAAAACAGCGCTTATTTCGATCTCATTCAACAAATTGCACGACAACTACCTCCAGGAATCAATATCAAAGATATTGGCTTTAAACTCTCTCACAAATTAAAAACAGGTTTACGTAATGAGCTAGAAATTCAAACCGCAGCAGGATATCAAAAGATTACCGTTACGCCCTCTCACAATCTACCCTACTCGCTCATCAAACCTTATGGGTATGATGATTTCGAATTATCCTTTGGAGGTAGTCGCGGGATCATTGCTCCTTTTGCTGGCTTGGAAACAGCCTATGGCCGTGGTAGTCGCAAACAAGCATTTAAAAATTTCAGATTGGTCGGCGAAGGACAGCAAGGTACCGTCAAAGCTTTGCACAATTTTATCACTCACGCCGGTTCAGTCTTAAAAAAAGTTTATTTAACCAAAAAAGACCAGAAACAAACCTTCAAAGAATCAGCCAGAAAAGAATTAGAAACCCTGCCCATCAGCGCGCGTGATGATTCACAATTTGAAGTGGAAGCAGATATTGTGGTTGCACAATCTTTAATAAACCCTGATCAAACCCAGCAAGCCATGAGTTATCGAATCGTTGATAAACCACGAACTACAACTGGTAGTAGTATCTTCGATGTCGCCAATCCTCTCCAAGGCTATTTGATCATGAAACGTGCTCCAGGCCGCTCTTACCAACAAATGGCCAATGATCGTCTAAAAGTCCAACAAAGAGATAGAGTGGATTATCATAATCCTGATGCTGGAAAAACATACGAAGACGTGCGTCGCGATCTTCAAGACACCTTAAATTTATCTTCTGCAATTTTGCACAAAGCCATGGAACTGGGCCAAGGCTCTAGTCATGTCCGAGTCACCCACAATGATATCAAACCTGAAAACTTCAATGCCGAGCGCAAACCAGATGGCTCCTGGAACGTGAATTTTACCGACTGGGGAACTGGGGGCTTTGAAGTAACAGGAGTCCAGGAAGAGAAGATACCTAACAGTTTTAAACCTCTTTTGAGCGCTCTCAAAATCGGCTCAAAACAAGAAGTTTCGGAGCTCAACGGGCGATTTTTGAGAAAAATAGGCAAAAGTTTTGTCTATGGCGTCAACCCACAATTACAAATTCTAGGTGGGAAATTCCACTGTACCCTACCTTATATCAGCCCTAAAATAAAAGATTTTACACGCTCAAATAGCATCATATCGTCTATTCCAGCGACTGACGGAACACTAGACAACTGGGCGCTCACAGCCATGCTTTTCGGCGTATGTAACAAACAGGCTTATTTAGATTTTTCTAAAGGTCGTGCCAATCAATACTATGTGATTCCAGGGATCCTTGAAGAAGATAAAGGTCAGCTCACTATTGTTAATCCGGAAAAATTTAATGAATACTTCGGGGTAAAAAACCTCGGTGGAGAGAGCTACAACGATGCTGTGATGTATATACCTGGCAATACACGCGAAGGCGAACCCTTGCATTTATATCGTCGTTTATCTGATATTGCTGAAGGGTTAGATCCCCAAACACCTGAATATAACCAAATTCAACTTATTTTAAGTACTGTATCTTTATCAATTAAAAATGGTACAGGCTTACCAAAAAACCAATTACAAGATTTTGTTAAAATGGCACAAAAGATCCTGATAAGCCTTGACCCTGAAGCCAAAAAAGCCGCAGAAATGCTTGCACAAAGTGAACAGGCTAAGCAAGAAAAATTGACTGCTTTATGGGCAGACGCTTTTGACACTCATAGCAATTTGGCGCCCAAACTCAAAGACTTATGTACATTGCCGAGCACGCCAGTGCAAATTGAGCGAAGTCAAGAAAAGCTCACAGCCATTATTGATAACATAGACCCCAATAATTACACCAATTTGATGAAAGAATGTATCGAAGCCAAACAAGAAGCTATTCTTTTGACTTTGATCGAACATCTTCAAAGAAAAAACCCAACGGGTTTACAAACACAGATCAAAGCACAAGATTTATTTCATTATGCCTTACAAGAAGGTTTAACTGAAGGCGCCAAAGTTCTATTTCATACTCTTTCAGAGGAGCAACAACCTGAACAATTATTACTTACAAGCCATCAAGCACCTTATATCAAATGGCAAGGTAGTGCTTTAGATATTGCCATTCGACGCAATGATAGTGAACAACTAGCATTTTTATTGAGTCAGATCACCTATTCAGCCGACTACATCACCATTATCAATGAGGCGCTGCATACCTCGGCAGTATTCACCAATCCTACCCTGTTTCAACAGCTAAAAGATCATTGTAAGATTGAAGATCAAGCTATTTTAGCCATGAACGACAGTGGCAAAACCCCTTCTCCCTATCATTTATTATTAAGATCAAACCAAGCACTAAACACCTTACCATGGGTTTACTGGGAAAATACCCCAGAAGCGGCCAAACAATTTTTATTATCCCCCCAACCTTATACCCCCTGCTTGATGGCAGCGCAAGCAGGTAATATCGACGGATTATATCGTTTGCTAGATCTGGGTAAAACGGCTGAATTAAGTCCTGAAGAGTGGATCACCCTATTCTCTCTAAGAGACATGGATGGAAAAAACATTGCCAATTATCTCTCAGAACATAACGTTAGAGAGGTTTTACCAAAGCTCATCACTCGCATCAAAGACATTCCAGGTGTAAGTGAAGAGCAGAAACATGACATATTGAAGCAACTGTTGTTAAATTCAAAGCCTCATAACCCTGTAGAAAATGAATTAAATCGAAATAAAAGTAGTGAAGCAGACAATCTGGCTTGGATGACGCAATTACAGAGTGCTATTTTAGCAGCAGCACCAGGAAAAAATGAACCATCCAAAGAAATGTGTGACATATATTATGGGTTGTTGTTAAATAATAAAAAGTGGCTGATCTCAAACAGAACAAACCCAGCATTAGATCGACTCATGATGCCATCCAGCATAAACTGGACATACCCTTTCTACCTGTTATCTCAGCTGGCCAAAACTAGGGACTTGGTCGAAGAAACACGAAGGTACTTCGAAAATAAAGCTGCAGATCTACACAACCAGCATCCCACAGAACAGTTCACCGCAGACCATGAGCAACACTTCTTCGATTTAGAAACCGACCTCACCCGAAGAACCGCCTACATCACGGAAGTGTTGGAAGCATTAAGTGCTTCGAATGTGGAAAAAATGCGACTCGCATTAGAATTGCAAGCTCTTAGGACTCAAGCTCACAGTGTAAGAGAGCAGTTAGTAGCCAGCAAGGCTCAAACAGCGGCTACAACAAACGAATTGCAAACCAAATCACAAGAATTAGAAAAAGCAAAAGCAAAAGAACAAGAGCTCAGATCAGAATTGCAAGCATTGGGTGCAAGTGAGGCGCAAGAGCGCAAAAAACTTTCTCAAAAATTAGAGCGCCAAACAGAAAAGACCCAAACATTAACAGATGGTGTAGAAAGCTTAACATCCACGTTAGCGGCACTGAAAGTCGAAAAAGAACAACTGGCTGAGCAACAGCAAGTATTAAAAGAAGCACTAAGCGCGGCACAATCAGCTCTCCAAACAAGCGAAGAAGACGCGCAACGCAAACAAGAAGCCATTACAGGGCTTGAAGCAAAAGTAGCAGCTCTAGACACAAGGCTTAGTGAGGTAAAAGCCTTATTAGACGAACAACATATACAATACCAAAGACAAGAGGCAATCATTGAGCAAAATACACAAGCATTACATGACGCCGAAGCTGCTCGTGCCCAACTTGAAGCACAGGGAGAAGCATCGAAAGCACTACTGAGTGAAAAAGACAGAGAAATCGTAGACTTAAACAGAAAACTTGCAGAAGCAGAAGCAGCACGCTCGCAAACATTAGCATCACATAGTGAGCTACAAGGTGAATTAAGCCGGTTAGAGGGAACTCTAGCGCAATTGCGGGATGAAAATCAGAGCAAGGATACAAAATTGGCTGCGGCATTAGCAGAATCTGCTGCACAGTTGGCTGCTTTGCAAGAACAAAGTGAGAGGATTTTATCTCTTGCAGAAAGAGTCGAAGCTTTAGATGCCCAAGCCAGAAATACCACCGCTCTCCTAGAAAAACAAACCGCTCTTGCCCAAAGCCT
>CAZVEH010000016.1:13651-50732 GCA_964625775.1 uncultured Legionella sp.
CCAACAACAACTTTCTGATGCACAAGCTGCCGCCCAAAAAACCATTGCTCAACTTGAAGCACAAATCTTTACCCTTGCAGAAAGAGTCGAAGCTTTAGGTAACGAAGCCAGAAATACCACCGCTCTCCTAGAAAAACAAACCGCTCTTGCCCAAAGCCTTCAAACCCAGCTCGATGCAAAACAAACAGAATTGGCAGAAGCCATCCAATCAGGCGCCGACACTCAACAAGAATTACAACGTCAAATCCAAAGCATTCAATCACAACTCGCAACACACTTGGCTTCTATCTCAACTTTAACTGACAAACTACAAGTATCTGAAACCAAAGCCGCTCGCTTAGAGCAAGAATTAGGTGCATCTCAAGAAGAAAACCAAGGATTAACAACCTCTTTACAAGAAACCCAACAACAACTTTCTGATGCACAAGCTGCCGCCCAAAAAACCATTGCTCAACTTAAGCAACAAATCTTAACCCTGGAACAACAAGTCGCAGCTCAAGCTTTAGAAATTGAACTATCAAATGCACAACTCGCAACATTAGAAATAGAATTCGGCGGACTCAATGATGAACTAGCACGGTCAGAAGTATCTTTGGAAGAAAGTCTTGCGGCACAAAAAGAAATTCAGGCCCAGCTGAAAGAATCAAAAGAAGAAAATGTCCAATTAGAAGCACAATTACAAGAACTTCAAAATGCCCATGGATCTATGCAAAAGGCGCATGCTAAATTATTGCAAAAAACTAAAGAACAAGAACAAAGCATCACCCATCTTGACAAAATGATCGTTGATTTGACACAACAGAATAAAACGCTTAGCGCACTCATTGATTCAAAGGATGAACAAAATAGCGATTTACGATCTCAGCTTTCAACATCTGATGAAGCAATCCGTAAACTTAAAACAAAGGAACAAGGATTTTCTGATGCTTTGTTATCAAGAAACCAAACGATAGAAGACTTAAAAGCTTCACTTCGAGAAAAAGATGCTTACATTAAACAACTTGAAGCTCGATGTAGATTATTGCAAGATCAGTTGAAACACCGTATCCCAGAATCAAGCTTGGATTTCGCACTTGCAGAACAAGAAAGATTGAGGCAACTGTATTTTGAAGCTCAAAAAACAATAATACAACTACAAAGGGAAATGACTCCCCGAGAATCGCAACATTCCGTCCAGCAACGAGCCAAGGCATCAGCAACACAAAGACCGAAAAAACGTGCTAATGCCGACCAATATCGACGAAGAAATGACCCTCCTCCTGCCGAAGCTCCAGCTGATAGTGATACGGATGAAGGCTTTTCTGTCACTCGTCAGGACGCTCCATCCAGCAAAAATCGATCCGGCGCCACTACCGAAGAAGAAGACGAACGAGAAGGCTTACGGGTCACGGCACACAGACAACACACAGGGACTATGTTCCCACCGGCCCAGCGTCATCATAGTAGCCATAAAACAGAATCTAAAGCTACACCCATGCCTGATTCCTCTGGTGGCGCAACAAAGACAAGATCTAGCACCAGTACCAGCAGCAGCAGCGGCAGCTCTTCTTCCTTACTACCTCCGGCACTGGGAGATGCTGCCTCTGCAACACTATATTCAAACAGGACGTTACAAGATGTGGATGCTGATATTGGAGAAGCTATTGGTGCTTTAACCGATCCTGCGTCTTATGTTCACAACATCATTGATAATAAGTTTGTACGCTTGGAAAAAATCGATCCAGGCCATACGCCTAAAAAATTGTTAGACGCCACTGTAGACAAGGTCACTGTGTATCGACGATTTACTGAAGATCCAGCCATTCCTATTGAGGAACGCGCTCGGGTGATTTTAAAATCAATGGGTATCCCACCAGCAGATGGTTTCGAATTCCCTGAAGCACTGGTCATCAACGGCAAACGAAATAAAACAGACTTTGTGGATAACGGCGGAGAATTATACCAAGTCATTCAAAGTATGTTTGAACAATACGAGGCAAAGCTTGCCGCAATCCATACACCTGTTTCAAGATTCTAATGTAGGTTGGGCCGTTCGGCCCAACATCCCCACTCGTCGGCAACTTTTTTAAATACCCTACGTATCACGAGATTTAAACCCCGCATTACAAGCTTAATCATGCGGTCTCTTCATGTTTCATTGAGTTGTTGGGCCGAAACGGCCCAACCTACACAGGTGCCGAGCCACATGAGCTTATACCATTGAGCTTATTTATGAGAATCGATATAACACAATGCAACATCAGTTAAAAATGAAGACCGATTTTTAACCGCATGACTTTTTATATAAAGGTCGATAATATTTAATACCCTTTCTGGAATAGTGATATTTATTCTTTTTGCTTTACCTGAAATTTCAGTCAAATCAATTTCTATGATAGCCCATACACCATTTTTGTAAGCCTCATCTTCTACCCAATGTTCCAAAGAGGTTGCGATTGGCAATGCTTCTTCATCTAATAGCAAACCCTCCAAATGACACTCAATCGCTTCTTTAACATTGCTCAATGCTTCATCGTAGGTATCCCCTGCTGAAAAGCATCCAGGAATATCAGGCACAATTACCCCATAATCACTGTTTTCATCTTTATGAATTACAATCGGATATCTCATATTATCCTCCCCACTCTATTTCTGCCTGTTTAAATATACTTTTCAAAGTTTTTATTGGTAAATCTTTCTTAGGATGTGGAATAGTCACTCGTCCTTTTTTAATAGGATGTTTAAATTGGCAATGACTACCTTTTTGGTGGAATTTAGTCCAGCCATCCTTTTCAATTATTTTTATAATTTCAGAGCTTTTCATTTCTCTAATTATACACACTATACACATAAAAACCAGTTCAAAATTTTAATGTATGGGCCATTCGGCCCAACACCCCACCCGCCGGCAACTTTTTTAACGGCCATACGTATCACGAGACTTAAACACCGTATTACAAGCTTAATCATGCGGTCTCTTCATGTTTCATTGAGCTGTTGGGCCGAACGGCCCAACCTACACAGGTGCTGAGCCACATGAGCTTATTGCGCAACATGAGTGTGATTTTTTTGTTTCGTAAAGTGTCTGCGCTATACTTTGGAGACTTCTAATGTAGGTTGGGCCGTTCGGCCCAACATCCCCAACTCGTCGGCAACTTTTTTAAATACCCTACGTATCACGAGATTTAAACACCGCATTACAAGCTTAATCATGCCATCTCTTCATGTTTCATTGAGCTTTTGGGCCGAACGGCCCAACCTACATGGACGTAGTAGGTAAGTCCCATATTGATTTGCATATCAAAAACAAGTATTTTTGCATTTCAATGGAATGCTGGATCCAACCATGCGATACCGTAGAGCTATCATCCCCGGAGCAACCTATTTTTTTACGGTTAATCTCCACGATCGTCAAAGCAATTTGTTGCTTACCAAAATTGATTTGCTAAGAACAGTATTTCGCAGGGTCCAACGCCTGCATCCTTTTGTTGTAAATGCCATAGTGGTGTTACCTGATCATTTACATACTGTTTTTACCTTACCTGAAAATGATAGCAATTACTCCTTACGCTGGAATCTCATTAAAGGCTTTTTTTCAAAGGAAATTCACATGACAGAAACCATCGGTTCAAGCCGCAGGCATAAACGAGAACGCGAGATTTGGCAACGCAGGTTTTGGGAGCACTTGATTCGTAGTGAACAAGATTTGAAAAATCATATTGATTATATTCATTATAATCCAGTGAAACATGGTTATGTTGCATACCCTGCTCAGTGGAAATATTCAAGCATTCATCAATATATCAAAAAAGGTTTATTACCTGTCAATTGGGCTGATGGTTCTGAGATTGGGTTATTTCGGGATTAAGTCTTTCTGTTGGGCCGTTCGGCCCAATTTGCGCTATCCTTTGGGATTTCGATGGTGTTTTCTGCCAGTGTCGATATTCTCTTTGTCAGAATCACTATTGTCTTGTTGCATTGACTTCAAGATGTTTTTTTGACTGCGTTGGTGAATAAATTTCGCGCTGGCTTCCACAGCTGCTGGTTCAAAAGCAGGGATTTCACCTTTTAAATTGGCATTTGTAGGCCAGTAATACCCTTTTTGTTTCAAATAATTGCGTATTACATTCAAATCTTCTACCGATTCTATGATGACGCAGTCTACGTCTTGTAAATTAGGCAACGTGCTTTGTTGCTCTTCAAAATACAAACTCGTTAAATCCATAGGGCGAGGGAAGATGATGGTTGCTGGCAAACTCGTGCTCAATGAATCCGCATATGGATTGTAGAACTCCGCATTATGATGCACCGTTTCTAATCCAAAAGTTGATTTGCCACGCTTGGGATCTAGTTTTTGAATGTTTTGGTTGATCATATACACCACGTTTTGAACACGAGGCGTCCAGTTGCCTCCTTTTGGATCTTCTTGTGCAGCGTTTTCAATGGTTTTGTCTTTTTCCAAAGCTTTTTGCAAGGATTCTTTGTCAAACGACTGAGTTCTTAAGGGAGAATGATCTGGGCTAAGCCTTCCTAGTTCCAAGTCTCGGAACGTGGGACACACAACCAATAAATCATAATCAGCAGTAATCGGTTTTAACACCGCTTTTGCTTCTTGGGTCATGATGAGTTTGCCCAAGACCATAATAGGCTCATCGTCTAAATCACGTATCTCAAACTCTTCACCATTATAAACGGCCTCAGCACTCATCTTTACATCGCCTTTTTGCCATTCGAGAAGGTATCTTTGAGGCTCAGACGTCTCGCTCAGAGCAACATTCTGTAGAGTTTTTAGCTCATCCAAGGTCAGTACAAGAGGTATGGGCTGTAAATACTCATCTTGCTCCAAAGCATAAGTAATTTGTTTTTTATATTTTTCTTCCCCTTTTGTTTTAGATTGGTCTATAGCATCATAACGTCCATACTGTGGATCAATAGCAATCAGCCCTTGACAAGGGCCTTCACGCCCTGTTTTATTCTTGATGACAAAAGATTTGGTGGGATACCCTTTAGAAATCCATGATTTTGCATACGTACTGACGGGTCTAATACCGATCACCACATCTTTTTTTTGAGCGGTGTCAATAATAGCCTCCAAGTGAGATTGAGGTATCCCATAAGATGCCATGTCATAAATGTTCTTTTTTCCAATAATCATATTATTTTTTTATCATATTGTGTTTATTTTATTATAGTACATGGTTGGAATAAATTCTTAATATTTAAAAATTACACATAGGGTGCTATACCATCCCAATCATTTGTAAAATTAATACTGCTTGACATCTGGTCTCAAAAACGCGAAAATTGCGCCCTTCTGGCTATGTAGCTCAGCTGGTTAGAGCGCGGCACTCATAATGCTGAGGTCGGTGGTTCGAGTCCACCTATAGCCACCATTTGCATGTATTGGGTATAAAACATGAAAAAAGTTGCTGCGATACAAATGTGTTCCTCCAGCAATGTGGATGACAATCTATCGCAAGCCATACGGCTTATTGAAGAAGCTGCTGCTTCTGGCGCGGTTTTGGCTGTTCTTCCGGAAATGTTTCCCTGCATCGGTCAAGCACATCAACCTAAAATCAGTTACCGAGAATCTGAAGGTCAGGGTAAAATTCAAGATTGCCTTGCCCATACAGCACTCAAGCACCACATTTGGATTGTCGGTGGTACCATCCCTATTCAAGCGCAACACCCAGATAAAATACGAGCCGCATGCATAGTCTTTGACGACTGCGGGCAACAAGTTGCTCGATACGATAAAAGGCAGTTGTTTGATGCCGTTATTTCTGAACAGGAATCTTACCTAGAATCTGCCACGACTGAACCTGGAGCACAGAGTATTGTGGTTCCGACTCCTGCTGGAAATCTAGGATTATGTGTGTGTTTTGATATTAGATTTCCTCATTTGTTTGCTGAATTATCCGCACTCGGCGCTGAGATCATTGCGATCCCAGCCGCATTCACGCGTAGAACCGGCGAAGCTCACTGGGAGATCTTGATGCGATGTCGTGCTTTAGATTGCTTTTCTTATGTGATAGGCGCAGGGCAAGGCGGCACTCACCCCAAGGGTAGAGTCACTCATGGTCATTCAATGATTGTTAATCCCTGGGGAGAGATCCTGGATGAAGTGCAACATCCTGGGCCTGGTGTTGCTTATGCGGATGTTGATTTGCAGATGTTGTATGAGATTCGCAGTAAAATTCCGGTGGTTTGATGGGTATCTTTCCCCGCAATACGCTGCGCTGCTTGCGGGCTACGGTTCTTGCACATCCAGTTCTTGTAGCCCGCAAGCAGCGCAGCGTATTGCGGGGATTACTCTCCAAAATGATCGTCTTGTTGCGTTGCGCTCCCAATACCCCAATCGCTAGGGACTAATCCTTGTTTGATAAACCGATGCAATGACGAATATGGCCATAAGACCGGGTCGGATACTAAACCATGTTTAACTGGATTGTAATGAATATAGTTCGTATGCGCTTCTAGATCCCCCTCATCCCTTATTGTGTGCTCCCAGTAACGATTTTGCCAAATATTGTAGCGCCCTTTAGCGTTTTTATAGATAGAAGCAACCCCTTCTTTCACCAATGCTCGAGTAAATAAACTTTTAATACTTCGCCAGCGAACAGGATAGTCCATATCATTTTCTGGAAGCCGCCAAATCATATGCAAATGATCGGGTAAAATGACCACCGCATATATAAAAAAAGGATATTTTTGTTGGGTTTGGCGTATGGACAATCTTAGGTGATCAATATATTCCACCAAATAATGTGCCTTACGGTTTTTTAAGGTAACTGTGAAAAAATATACGCCATTTTTTAAAAAATTCCTCCGGTACTGTACCATATGGATCTCCTTGTTGGTTGGCTTGCACTTATAAGGTAGCGGTATAAGATCTTCCCCGCAATACGCTACGCTGCTTGCGGGCTACGTTTCTGGGCCGGCTACTTCGATGGTCGTTCTTGTAGCCCGCAAGCAGCGCAGCGTATTGCGGGGATTACTGGCGCAATGCCTGAGCCGCTTGCGGGCTACAATTTTATAAGTAAATGATGACATCACCTAAAGCCCTGAGTTATGATGTATCATTGAATTTTTGCTTGGCTGTTGCATGAGAATTTTTTTTGTAGGTGTTTGCTTATTATTGTTTTCTTGTGTCGCAATGTCTGGTGATTTGGGTATTGTCACCACGTCTCAACAAGGAAAACCTGTTTTTTGGGTACACATCGCTGCGTTTGCCCAACAAGCAGATGCGGAAGCGCTGCAAAAGAAAGTCAGTGCGGAAGTTCAGCAACCCATCACCATCCAACATCAAGCGGATAAAGGCCAATACATGGTAAAAATTGGCCCGATCAGTGACTATCGTATTGCCTTGGATTTAGACAAAAAATGGACGCATACTGAGGTGGCTCCAACACCACAAGCCCAATCATCCGAAGCCAAGATATGGAACCTTCGCAATGCCGATATTCGGGCCGTGATTGGAGAAGTGTCACGCATCACCAAAAAGAACTTTGTGGTTGACCCGCGCGTGACCGGTAAAATCTCTATCGTGTCCAGCACACCGATTGCCGACCAAGAACTTTATGCTGTTTTTTTATCTATGCTGCAAGTATCAGGCTATGCCGCTATTCCCAATGGCGATGTGATTAAAATATTACCCAATATGGACGCGCGCACTTCATCAGCCAGCCCCTTGAGCAAAAATCCAACCTATCTGGGCGATGACATGATGGTCGAAGTCATCCCCGTGCAATATGTGCCTGCTGAACAATTGGTTCCAATTTTACGACCTTTGATGCCACAATGGAGTTCTGTATCAGCATACTCACCTTCCAATATGCTGATTCTATCCGGCAGAGCCTCTAATATTCAGCAATTGGCGGAAATCATCAGCCAAGTTGATAACTCCGCTGCCAGTGGCATTGATATCGTTCCGTTGCAACATGCCTTGGCGATGGACGTTGCCGCCACGTTGAAAGATTTGTTGTTGACTCAGCTGAATCAACATAAAAACAATCAAACCATGATAGCCGCGGATGATCGCGGTAATTCCATCCTCATCAGCGGCACCAAAACCGATCGCATTCGCATTCGAATGTTGATCTTACAATTAGACCAGCAAAACACAAATTCAACCAATAACAATACCCAAGTCATTTATTTGAATTATTTGCGTGCCGAAGATTTGGTGCCTATCTTAGCAGGCATCGCCCAAGCAAGTTTTAGTGGTACGGTAGGTACAACGATTGGCACAGTCACCTTACCCGCATTAGACAGCACCAATCCTGCCGCAAGCATGGGGAATCTGAATCCCAGTGATTTGTCTAATCAAACACCAGCTACGCAAACCAATAACATGCCCAATGCCAACGCATCCACGGGTGCCAATTCACAAAATGAAGGGTCTACCAAACCCAATATACAGATCATCGCAGAACCCAATACCAATGCCGTGATCATCAATGGTCCAGCCAAACTCATACGAACATTGAAATCCGTGATCATGCAACTCGATATCAAGCCTGCACAACTACTGGTGGAAGCATTGATTGCAGAGATCGATGAAACTGATTTTAAAGATCTGGGCATAGAATGGGGCAGTATCAATCAAGCCACAAAAGATACCACCACCTTCAGACCTGGTTTCGCCGTGATCAATTCACAAACGTCGATTGATAAATTCCAGGCACAGATTTACGCATTGGCACGTCGTCATAAAGCCAATATTTTGTCTACACCTTCTGTGGTTGTTTTAGATAACCGCCAAGCAAAAATACTCATCGGTAAACAGGTGTCTGTTGCATCGTCGTCCTATCCCAATAATGCCAGCGGCACAACGACTGCAAGTCCCTATACCAACTATGATCGGGTCAATGTGGCATTGCATTTATATGTGCGTCCTCAAATCACACGAGGTCAAGGCATCCAATTACAAATTGATCAGGGGAACGATACTTTAGCCCAACCTGATCTGACAGATAACGTCTTCCCTACTTTCAATATCTCAGCCATTGTCACCTCAGTGCATGTGCAAAGCGGTGATATTGTGGTCCTAGGGGGCTTGGCTCAAGACAGCATCAATGACGATAATGATCGCCTACCGATTCTGGGAGATATTCCCGGCGTAGGACGATTGTTCCAACGTGATGTGGTCACTCGCTCGAAAAAAGTTTTGATGGTCTTCATTCGTCCGCACATTTTAAGAACTGAAAAAGACATCTTGGACTATACCGGCGGGAAATATAACCATATGCGTCAAGATCAAATGGATATCGCACGGTCACAAGAAGAATACAATAAAACGGACTTCAACACGATTGCACCACCTTGGCATCAATCTAAACTGCCAAAGCCTTTCTGTCATGTCAACAAACCTGCATCTGCTGAAATGAAGAACTGATCATGGGCACCCAGGACGAAAAGATCAAACGCCTGCCTTATCTCTTCGCCAAAACCCACGGAATCGTGGCCACGGAAAAACCAGATAGTGATATCGTTTATGTGTATTATTTACCAGAAACGTCTCTTAGTGCTTTGAGTGAAGTCAAACGAGTGTTGCAAAAAACACTACAGCTGAAAAAAGTCACTGCCACCGAATTCCAGCAACACTTGGCCCAGAGTTATCAATCGAATGCCTCTATTTTAGATGCAGCAGAAGGCATGGAAGAAGACTTGGATTTGCTGAAATTGGCGGGACAACTTCCCACCAGTGAAGACTTATTGGATACACAAGATGATGCACCTATCATCCGTTTGATCAATGCCCTGTTTACCCAAGCCATCAAACAAAAAGCGTCTGATATTCATATTGAAACTTACGAGGATCGTGTTTTGGTCCGCAATCGCGTGGATGGTGTCTTACAAGAAATTTTAGAAATTCAGCGCGTGATTGCACCGCTGGTTATTTCTCGGGTCAAAGTTATGGCCAAATTAGACATCGCTGAAAAACGTATCCCCCAAGATGGTCGAATCTCCTTGCGCATTGGTGGACACAATATTGACGTGCGCGTATCTACCTTACCGTCTAACCATGGCGAGCGTATTGTATTACGGATCTTAGATCAAGAATCAGCGCAATTGGACTTAAGTATTTTAGGCATGCCTGCGCATATTTTACCTAAAACGCAAAGCTTGATCGCTCAGCCACATGGTATTTTATTGGTCACTGGCCCAACAGGCTCAGGTAAAACAACGTCCCTATATGCGATGCTAACCGAGCTCAATCAGGTCAGTCGAAATATTTTAACCATTGAAGATCCGATTGAATATGATTTACCCGGTATTGGCCAAACCCAAGTAAATACCAAAGTCGATATGACGTTCGCCAAAGGTTTAAGAGCCATACTACGCCAAGATCCGGATGTGGTGATGATTGGTGAAATTCGTGATCTGGAAACCGCTGAAATTGCCGTACAAGCTAGTTTGACAGGTCACTTGGTATTGTCTACCTTACATACCAATAGTGCGCTAGGCGCCCTCACACGCTTGCATGATATGGGCGTTGAGTCTTTTCTACTGTCTTCCAGTATTATTGGCGTATTAGCCCAACGTTTGGTGCGGTTACTGTGTCCTGCCTGCAAAGTCTCTCATCCGATTACAGCTGACGAATGTGCTTTGATGCAATATCGTCATAAAGATGCTGGCACAGCCCAAGTCTACGAACCCCAAGGGTGTGAGGAATGTCATCATCAAGGGTACCGTGGACGAACGGGTATTTACGAATTAATTGTGATTGATGACCACTTGCGCAAAATGATTCATCATAATGACAGCATTCAAAGTATGGAAACCTACTTACGCCCTACTACGCTCAGTATCCGTCAAGATGGTTTCAGACGCGTACTATCCGGCGATACGTCCATCGCAGAAATCTTACGCGTCACCAGTGAAATGTCTACTTAAGGTTATGTTGTTTGATCGCCAACGCGCTGTTTTTTCGTCCAAATGAAAAATAAATCACCATACCAACGGCAAACCAGACTGCAAATCGCATCAAGGTCAACCAAGGTAAATTAAAAATCAAATAAATACAGCACACCATCCCTAAAATAGGCACATATGGCATAAAAGGTGTTTTAAAAGGTCGATGTAAATCAGGTCGGGTGTAGTACAAAATCAATACGCCCAAACACACAATCGTAAAGGCTACCAGAGTTCCAATGTTGACCAACTCAGCAAGAACGCCAATGGGGAATAATGCTGAAATGAAGCCGACCCATACACCGCACACCACGATAATTCGAATCGGTGTATGTGTGGTTTCATTAATCACTGCAAAATAAGTGGGTAACAAACCATCGCGAGCAATCGCATAGAAAATTCGGCTCAAACCATAAAACAAGACCAGCATCACGGTGGTCAAACCCGCCAAGGCCCCAACACTGATCACGCCTGCTGCGGCTTTACATCCAATCGCCATCAGCGCATCGCTGATAGGTGATGCGACGTTCAAGGTTTTATAAGACACCATGCCGGTCAATAATCCAGAAATCACGATATAAAGCAGGGTTGAAACAGACAAAGACCCTATGATACCGATCGGCAGATTGCGCTGTGGATTGATCACTTCTTCAGCTGTGGTAGATACTGCATCAAACCCAATATAAGCGAAAAAAATCAGTGACGCACCCTTGGCTACGCCCAACCACCCAAATGGCAGAAACGGATGCCAATTGCTTGGTTCGACATGCATAGAAGCAATCACCACAAACACTAAAATCACTAATAATTTGATCCCCACAATCATATTGTTGAAGCGAGTGCTGGAACGTACGCCCCAGATGAGTAGTATGCTAATGATGGAAATGACGCCTAACGCCAACACATCGATGCCAACGCGCTGAGTAACTTGAATAGTACTGGATACATGGACTCTAAACGATTCCAATAAGCTTTTGATATAACTACTCCAGCCCACAGCTACGGTAGAAATGGTAATAGAGTATTCGAGCAACAAATCCCAGCCCACGATCCAGGCAATAATTTCACCAAACCCCACATAGGCGTAGGCATAGGCGCTGCCGCATCCGCCAATTGCCGTGGCCAATTCGGCATAGGAAAGAGCAGAAAAAAGACAGGCAAAGCCAGCTATAATATAAGAAAGAATAATCGCAGGTCCCGTTTTGGTCGCTGCAACCACGCCAGTGAGTACAAAAATACCCGCACCTATGATCGCACCGATCCCCAATAAGGTCAGATCGAACGCCGTCAAACAACGCAACAGTTGGTTGGATTGTTCCTTGGCATCTTTGATACTTTTCTTACGCAATAAGCTCATTGTTTAGTTCACCATAACTCAGGAGATCCTTCGCTGCGCTCAGGATGACGGAGCAAACCCAAAGGATCTCTTGCTACGCTTAAGATAACATGGGTTGTACATTTAAAATTGAATACTATATAACTTCTGTTAAGGATGTTTGTCAATTGAAATTTTAAACAGCGCTCGGGTTCTTATTTCTTTGCCATTCAATGCATGGGCAATGGCTTGTCGCATGACTTGTTTGGCCATTTTAAGGACGTCGAGGTCGTTTAAATCATCTTGCGATAACGCCAGAATATGCGCTCCTAAAATGCCCCTTGTGCTTTGCACAAAACCTTGACCTGCACAAAAGGCGTAGTAATTTGTCGATCTAATAGGTAGCATGGATTGAGCGTCTTGAGTCAGCGATATCCCGTACCCCAAAGATACCAACACATTCCATTCAAATCGCCGTAATATCCGCTCTAAAGCGAGCATATCCGTGGCTTGGTGAATCATATGCAAAGAAGTGGCATAGCCATCATATAGCTCAGGATAAGGTTCCTGAGGTTGTAATGAATGGTACAACAGTTCGTTGAGATATAAAGCTGAGAACAAGTAAGCGTGGCTCACCTGTAGTGATACACCGGCAATTTCAATATGGCGCACATAATACCATCCGCGACGCTCAGAGAAATCTACCCATAACGGTGTAAATTCTCGCAACAAAGCTTGCTTCTTGGGGGTTCGTCCGCTCTTATAAAGGGCGCGAATCAAACCTTGTTCGCGCGTAAAAAAAAGCGCGTGCACGGAACTATCTCCCGAGGGTGTTTTATGAATGACCCACGCCGGTGTTGTCATTGATCATTCATAGCCCAGCTGTTGCAGAATTTTCTCATTGTCGGACCACCCTGATTTCACTTTGCACCAACATTGCAAGAAAACCTTTTTCTCTAATAGTTTTTCCATATCCAGACGAGCTTGTGTTGCCATGTCTTTGAGTTTGGCGCCATTTTCTCCAATAATCATGCGTTTATGGCTTTCTTTGTCTACCCAAACCAAAGCACAAATTCGCACTAAATTCGGCGTGTCTTGATAAGACTCAATCTCAACGGTGGTTGAATAAGGTAACTCCTGTCCACATTGCCTGAAAATTTTTTCTCGCAATAATTCAGCGCATAAAAATCGCACAGACCGGTCGGTGAGTTGATCATCGGGAAATAAATGGGGAGATTCCGGCAAAAATGACTGTAGTTTTGCATGTAAGGTATCAATTTGTACGCCAGTTCGTGCAGACACTGGGATAATTGCGGCAAAATCATGGCGTTGCGCTACTTGCTCTATCCATGGCAATAACAATGATTTATCAGCAATTTTATCTACTTTATTGATCACCAAGACACAGGGCATCTTCGATTTTTGCACCAACTCTAACACATAGTCATCTTCTTCCTGCCAATGGGTTCCTTCGATAACGAACACAACCACATCAACGTCATTTAACACTCGAATCGCTGTTTTATTCATCATGCGATTCATCACTTTTTTAGAACCCAGATGAATCCCTGGGGTGTCCACATACACGTATTGATATTCAGCATCTGTACGTACACCTAAAATACTGTGTCTAGTCGTTTGCGGTTTACGGGATGTGATGCTAAGTTTGTGATCTAAAATTTGATTCAATAACGTAGATTTACCGACATTTGGACGCCCCACTAGAGCGATGTAACCACAATAATTTGTCATAATTACTCTTAATTTTTAAAATAATATGTATTGACCCTTCAGGCCCTTTCTCGCCCAGAGGGGCGAACCAAATTCTTTAGAATTGTCAATCCGCTTAGTTTACCATAAACTAGGGCAACAATTCACCCGTTCGCCTGACGAACCGGGGTGAGATCACGTCTGAATGAATATTAGTCTAATCTTCGTCTTTGCGAACGAAGTGACGCAATCCAGATCGATTCTCAATTGAAATACTGATCTGGATTGCTTCGCTATCGCTCGCAAAGACGATGTATTGATTTAAGTGATACAAATTAATTCACTCATGCGGTTACTCTGCCTGAGGAACAGCTTAAGCGGCGCCTCAAGGTTAGATAGTCGTCAGTAAGCCTTCGAGGCGGATGCACCGCAACGTCCTCAGGGGGAACGGTTCTGGTGGTAAGCATGCGCTACTTCAAAGGATTTTCTCTGCTCGAATTGATGATTGTGATCGCCATCATGGGTATTGTTTTGAGTTTTGCCTACCCTTCTTATCAATCTTACATAGCACGCGCGCATCGTATAGAGGGTCAAATTGCTTTGTTTGATTTGGCGAATCGAATGGAAAAACATTACGAACACTATGCGACGTACGCCAATGCAGCTATAGCAACCGGTACACAATACGATGTCCTAGATAGCAGACACACACCGCAAGGATGGTATGAATTATCCATCGTCATGGCCACAGAGGAACATTTCACAGTACAAGCCACGCCTACGCAAATTCAAGCCCAACAAGATCGCTGGTGTCAAACATTACGATTGAATGATCAAGGAGAACAAAGCATTGCGGCCGGACCAAGTGGCAAACCCAGCGCAACTTGGTCAGATTGTTGGTCTTAAGATAATGTATCGTCTAATTTCTCTTTCACAGAATTGACATCAACCACCAATGCCTGTTCCACCAATTCTTGTAAAATAGACTCTGGCATGCTGCCTGATTCGGAATAAATAGCAACACCTTGCTTAAAAACCATAACATGTGGAATGGAACGTAATTCGAACAATTCAGCTAAGGTAGCTTCCTCTTCAATATTGACAGAACCAAATAAAATATCGGGGTATTGAGCAGATACTTTTTCATAAACATCTTTAAATTGTTTGCAAGGCATGCACCAGGGTGCCCAAAAATCAACAAACACAATGTCATGACTTGCCAACAACGACTCAAACTGCGCGCCACGAATCTGTTTGACCAAAGAAGTCTGTTGATATCCAACTGCGTCTAATAAGCGCTGAAATATGTCTTCCACATCGCCTGCACCAGAAACTCGATGAAATTGAGGCGCTCGTGCGTCACCGCTATCAGCCCAAGATTGGTAGTAGTCAATCAAAGGTTCGGTTTTTTCGTAATACACCTGCAAACGTTTACGAATAATCTCTTCACGATCATCCTCACGCAACACCAAAGGTTCTTGAGTTTCATCATCTAACCCTTCTTGTTTAGGCGGATGATAAACCACATGATACACCCGACCTGAAGCAGGATGAACGCGACGTCCGCTGATACGGCGCACGATTTCTTCATCTTCTACAGCGATTTCTATCACATGATCCAATTGAATATGAGCGTCTCTCAAGGCCTGAGCTTGGGGAATCGTTCGCGGAAAACCATCTAATAAAAACCCTGATTTACAATCTTCCTGTTGCAGCCGCTCCGCTACCAATTTGATCATGATATCATCCGATACCAGACGGCCTTCATCCATGATTTTCTTTGCACTCAAACCCACCGGACTACCAGAAGCTATAGCAGCACGTAACATATCGCCCGTTGAAATTTGTGGGATATGAAAAGTTTTCATTAGTTTTAACGCTTGCGTGCCTTTACCAGCTCCAGGGCCACCCAATAACATTAAGCGCATCACGCTCATCAATATAAACTCCAAAAATAGTGCATTTTAATAAAATTTAACTCAGTACGTCATCTGCCGTGATGGGGATGGCGTGCGAGTAACCACAAATCTCCTTACTATTCACTGTTATGATGAGTAAGTCAACCTACGTCATTAAATTCTGCATTCTAACGTAAATGACAGTATGCCAATTGCGATCGATAAATACGCGCTCTGTTTTCTACTTTGCGCGCAACCGGTGGTAACCAGGCTTTGTGTAAATACGTTCTGCGTTGGTAACCGCCAATGCCTTCATGGTACGCCAGATACAAGGCATACGCATTGGAACGATGAATTCTTGCACGCTGGTATGCTTGATTAGCGTACCAGCCGATAAAATCCACCGCATCTGCAAAGCTAGTGCGCGATGCAAAAAAACCGCCTCCCGATTTTCGATATAATGCCCAGGTTCCATTTAATGCTTGTGAATATCCATACGCAGTTGTTGGCCGCTTCCATGGAATCAACGAAAACAATTTGGTGCGCGGCGGTCTAGCGTGCGCATCAAATTTTGATTCTTGGTGCATAATGGCCATCTGTACCGGTATAGGCACCCACCAACGTTTTTCAACTGATTTGGCGTCTCGGTACCATTGAGGATTTTCTTTGAAAATATGGCAGACATTGGAGACATCGGAAGGTTGCCTAGGTGGCATACATCCTGACAAAGAAACAATCAACAACAACCCTAATAATACTTTTTTCATAACAGACGCCATCACTCGCTTTGATCTCTATATAACTGTTTGATACCACGATACCAGGATCCTTGGGATTGCAATAAAGCAAATACCAAGCCAGGTACGCCATCTAAAAAACCACGTTGTAAAATATAACTTCGAAAAAACATCCAGCAACTACTCCCTATCGTTTTACTCAAACTAGGAGGTTGATGTTCCTGAAGTCGAATATGTGCAGAATAGGAAGAATATAAATTAAGCTTGTTGATAGCATGCGTCACATCTCGGACCGAATAATGTAAAATAGGCGCGTTGATTCGCCCAATCCGTGCAGCATCAGGCAATTCAATCTTCTCATGCACATAATCTGCACTGAAGACTGCGCCAGCACGTTTAAATAAACGAATATGACGAGAAGGGCTCGAGGCAAACCGCAGCGGTTTGCCATAGAAACACATTTGAATAGGAATACGATATCCTGCATGAGTATTCTGAGCCATGACATCGAGAATACGCTGACGCAGGGCATCACTCACACATTCATCAGCGTCTATGTTCAACACCCAGTCACCGGTAGCACGCTCTAAGGCACGCTGTTTTTGCACACCGAACCCTTGCCAGTCGGTTTGATACACATCAGGGGTATATTCTTGGGCAATATCGACGGTGTTGTCCTCACTGCCTGAATCTAAGACAATGATTTCATCTGCCCAGGCTACTGACTCCAAACACCGTCGTATATTTTTTGCTTCATTCTTTGCGATGATAATGACACTTAACATAAATTAATCAACAAACCCTTTTTCACGATAGTCGTAACTATCAAAATGTAACTCATCATCTCGCATGCTCAACGTCACATGTCCGCCGTTGGCAAGCTTACCAAAGAGCAATTCATCAGCCAATGGTTTTTTAATGTTTTCTTGGATTAATCTCGCCATAGGTCGCGCACCAAGCACTTTGTCGTAGCCATGACTGATGAGCCACTCTCTTGCAGATAAGTCCACAACCAAAGTAACCCCTTTATTACGAAGCTGTTCTTCTAGTTCCATAATAAATTTGTCGACCACCAAGCCAATCGTCTCTTCATCCAAAGGTTTGAAGTTGATCACCGCATCCAAGCGATTACGAAACTCAGGACTAAATTGCTGTTTTAAAATAGTCAAACCGTCACTGCTGTTGTCTTGCGCTGAAAAGCCCATGGAGTTACGACTGACTTCAGACGCGCCAATGTTAGACGTCATCACTAAAATTACATGTCTAAAATCAGCATGACGACCATTGGTATCGGTCAATGTTCCATGGTCCATGATTTGCAAGAGCAGATTAAAGACATCCGGATGCGCCTTTTCAATCTCATCCAGGAGCAACACAGAGTGAGGGTTTTTGGTCACTGCTTCTGTGAGCAACCCACCTTGATCATACCCTACATACCCTGGAGGCGCACCAATCAATCGTGATACGGTATGTTTTTCCATATACTCAGACATATCAAAGCGTAGCAACTCAATGCCTAATAAATTTGCCAATTGCTTTGTGACCTCAGTTTTACCTATCCCTGTGGGGCCGGTGAACAAAAAGCAACCCACGGGTTTTTCAGGTTCACGTAATCCAGACCGCGACAATTTAATCGCCGAAGCAAGCGCAGAAATGGCATTATCCTGACCATACACCAATAATTTCAAATCACGTTCTAAATTGCGCATGGTATCTTTGTCGCGCGCGGATACTTTTTTGACTGGAATTCGAGCAATTTTAGCCACCACAGATTCGATTTCAGCCACGGAAATAATTTTACGCCGTTTATTAGCTGTCAATAAATTTTGATAAGCACCCGCTTCATCCACAACGTCAATAGCTTTGTCAGGTAAAAAGCGATCATTGATGTATTTAGCCGCTAATTCTGCCGCAGACCGCAAAGACGCAGTAGAAAACTTCACACCATGATGCTCTTCCAACCGACCTCTTAATCCTTTTAAAATTTCGAAGGTTTCTTCAATAGAAGGTTCAGGAATATCAATTTTTTGGAAACGACGCGCCAACGCTTTGTCTTTTTCAAAGATACCTCGATATTCTTGATACGTTGTAGAACCAATGCACTTTAATTCGCCATTGGCCAATAATGGCTTGATCAAATTTGACGCATCCATCACGCCACCTGATGCGGCGCCGGCACCAATAATGGTATGAATTTCATCAATAAATAAAATACCGCCATCTACTTCGCTCAACTGTTTTAATACTGCTTTTAAGCGTTTTTCGAAGTCGCCTCGATACTTGGTGCCTGCCAACAAAGCACCCAAATCCAAAGAGTACACCACACACTTGCTGATTGCTTCAGGCACTTCACCATCCACAATCCGACGTGCCAACCCTTCAGCAATTGCAGTTTTACCCACCCCGGCTTCACCGACTAATAAAGGATTGTTCTTTCGACGTCGACACAAAACTTGAACCGTACGTTGAACTTCTTCATATCGTCCGATCAAAGGATCAATTTTTCCTAAGCGCGCACGCTTATTAAGATTCATACAATAACTTTCTAGAGGAGACTCGACATTGTCAGGGCTCATCATTTCTTCATCCATCATGGATGGATTGATGCCATCACGCATATCCGTGTTTTGATATTTAGACACGCCATGAGAAATATAATTGATGACATCTAAACGCGTGATATTTTCACGCCGTAAAAAATAGACGGCCTGGCTTTCTTGTTCACTAAAAATCGCTGCCAACACGTTTGCACCACTCACTTCAGTTTTGCCAGCAGATTGCACATGAAAAACCGCTCGTTGTAATACTCGTTGAAAACCCAGAGTAGGCTGGGTTTCACGCAGTTCATCATCTTCGGGAATCAAAGGGGTGGTTTCTTGAATAAATGTTTCTAAGTCTCGACGAAGTTCGTCAATATTTGCCTCGCAAGCGTGTAAGACATTTGCTGCAGCCGGGTTATCCAATAAAGATAACAACAGATGTTCCACCGTCATAAACTCATGGCGTTGTTCCTTCGCCTCTTTAAAAGCAAGATTTAAAGTGAACTCTAACTCTTTGTTTAACATGGTTGGTTACTCCTCTGCAGTCGCTTACATGACACTAAGAGTCACTCTTGTTCCATAATACAAAGCAACGGATGTTCATTTGATCTGGCGTATTCATTCACCAGGGCCACTTTGGTTTCCGCAACATCCCGCGTATACACGCCACAAGTTGCATATCCATTCACATGAACTTGGAGCATCAATTGCATGGCAATCGATTCTCCCATGTAAAAAAAACGTTTTAAAACCAAGACTACAAAATTCATCGGTGTATAGTCATCATTGCGCAGGAGAACCCGATATTTTTTCGGCTCATCCAAAACAGGTAAAGATTGGGTCAGTGTTGCAACCAAATCCTCTACAACCGGTTCAATGACGATATCACTACTCATTTCTTTGTCCCTATATATATTTTATAGACGGGTATCCGTGATTTGGCCAGTACTAAGTTCAATTTATCGTAAATTTAGGAATAAAAATAGAGGTCAACAAAGATTAAATAAGGTAAAAAGAGCGGATAAAACGCGATTGATTTCAAGCTAAGGTATGCCTTTGCTTTTCTCAGGAAGCCCCTTGCGGGGCTAGGGATATCATTACATTAGGCGAATCATGGCATTGGCAAATTCTGAGGAACTCAATGCTTCGGTATCCTCTAATAAGCGCGCAAAATCATAAGTCACTTGTTTGCTTTCGATGGCTTTTTCCATGCTGTTTAAGATCAAATCTGCGGCTTCCGTCCACCCCAAGTGGCGCAACATCATTTCAGCAGACAATATCAAAGAACCTGGATTAACTTTGTCTTGACCCGCATATTTGGGCGCAGTACCGTGCGTGGCTTCGAACACAGCGACTTTATCACCCATATTTGCACCAGGTGCAATACCAATACCCCCTACTTGAGCTGCCAGCGCATCCGAAATGTAATCGCCATTCAGATTCAAAGTAGCAATCACACTATAATCTTCAGGTCTTAACAAAATTTGTTGTAAAAACGCGTCGGCAATCACATCTTTGATGATAATGGGTTGTTGGGTTTGTGGATGGGTCAATTGCATCCAAGGTCCGCCCTCATGAAGGGTAGCACCAAATTCTTCGCGCGCAACAGCATATCCCCAATCTTTGAATGCACCTTCGGTAAACTTCATGATATTGCCTTTGTGTACCAAAGTCACAGAATCACGATGGTTATCAATAGCATATTGAATCGCGGCACGGACCAAACGTTGTGTACCTTCTTTGGACACCGGCTTGATACCAATCCCACAATGTTCTGGAAAACGAATTTTTTTGACACCCATTTCAGAACGTAAAAACTGAATGACCTTATTGGCTTCCGCAGTATCAGCGGCCCATTCAATCCCAGCATAAATATCTTCAGAATTCTCTCTAAAAATAACCATGTTTGTTTTCCAGGGTTCTTTCAGGGGACTGGGTGTGCCCGCAAAATAACGAATGGGACGCAAGCAAACGTATAAATCCAACTCTTGACGAATAGCTACATTAAGTGAACGGATGCCTCCACCGATGGGTGTGGTCAGCGGCCCTTTGATCGATACCACATATTTTTGCATCGCCTCTAGCGTCTCTTTTGGCAACCACTCATCAGCACCATACTGCTTAGTGGCTTTTTCTCCCGCATACACTTCCATCCAAGCAATTTTTCTCTCTGCTCCATAGGCTTTTTGCACCGCAGCATCAACCACTTTTAACATCGCTGGCGTCACATCAACACCAATCCCATCCCCTTCAATAAAAGGAATGATGGGTTGATTTGGCACAGATAACACCAATTTATCATTGACTGTAATCGCTGTACCTTCTTTAGGGATATGTATTTTATCTGACATGATTCACTCCTTATTTTGGGACAAACTTCCTAATCGGCATATAATCCTTAAAAAAACAGTTGAAACCTACTAAAAAGGCCTATTGCACTGAACCTTTTCACTACGGTTTCAACTGCTTTTTCAAGGATAATGGGGTTGCGATTTACGCACATTGATCTGCACCAATAACGGCCAAAAAACCATGCTGCTGAGCGCAGCGCCCATTGCGGTGTACATCGAACTGATATGCCCAAATGAAGCATCCGCTATGAATAAAATCAATTGATAACAAAAAACCGCCAATCCTATCACCAACATTTGTTGCATGATTGAAAAAAACATAAAACGTTGTGTACGGTTTGCCATCAGCCAAGTGGTAATCACCAAGGCAAACGCATGTTCACCCATAGGTGTAGACAATAAAGCATCCAAGCACAATCCAAGAAACAAAGCCAACAGTGCGTGGAAAGATCCAGGCAAATACGATTGAAGATACAACAACAATAACAAAACCCAAGCAGGACGTATCGCACTCACAAACAAGGGCAAAGGTAAAATAGATAATACATTTGCCATCAATAGGGCAAATAGGATTCGACCCGGCATCATCAACTTACACCCTCTAACACACGCAAACGCTCTGTCAATTCCATGCTAAGTTCATTATGCTCTTCTTCTGGCCAAATTAGTAACACCAATCTGCTGCGATTCAACCAAGCAATGGGGCTCACCAAAACTTTGATAAAATCTTCCCCGCTCGAATTTTGAATTTCTTCTACAAACCCCACAGGATAGCCTTCGGGATAATGGCCACCTAGTCCTGAGGTCACTAATAAGTCACCCGCAGAAACAGATGATGTTTTGGGTAAATTAATCAAAGCTAATCGACCAATATGGTTGGTACCCACAACGATAGCCCGTTCCCCAGTGCGTTGATTGATCACTGGTACAGCACATTTAGAATCTGAAACCAGTAATACTGTGCTGGTCATGAGTCCCACATCGATGATCTGACCCATAACGCCTTTGGCATCCAACACCGCTTGCCCTCGGACCACGCCATCACGAGATCCTTTAGAGATCACCACAATCTGGCGCGAGCTGGTGGTATCCACTGCTAAAATCTGGGCGGCCATAGTACGCATTCTGTCCGATGACGTAGCTGATAATAAGCCTTTTAATTCGGAGTTTTCATTCCTCAAAGCCAAAAAGCTTTGTAATTGCGCTTCCAATACAGTTTGTTGGTAGCGCAACTGCATATTTTCATCGACTAAGGTTTTTTTAGAGCTCATTAAAGAATGGCCCCAGCCAATCACCCGCACCGGGTAGTCAATTGCAAATTGTAAAGGCGAGACCAATAGCGAGAAAAAATCCCGTAGTGGGCTCAAACTTCGGTCATGGTAGTCAGCAAGCATGACCGAGAAAGACAGTAATACTGACAAAACAAACCAAACAGACGTATGTTTTTGTTTTGCAAATAAACGACTTTGCTTATTCTGTTGAGAGAAAATCGCCACCGCGCAAATCCATCGTTTCTAAAGCTTTTCCACCACCTCTTGCCACACAAGTCAGAGGATCTTCTGCCACCAATACCGGCAAACCTGTTTCTTCCATGAGTAAAGTATCCATGTTTTTCAGCAAGGCACCACCGCCAGTCAGCACCATACCGCGCTCTGCAATATCCGCAGCCAATTCTGGAGGCGCTAATTCCAATGCAGCGCGCACAGCACCCACAATTCCTGACAAAGGTTCTTGCAAGGCTTCAAGGATTTCTGCACTGGTTAGGGTGAAACTACGAGGTATCCCCTCGGCCAAATTACGCCCACGCACTTCAATTTCATACAAATCACGAGAAGGATAGGCAAAACCAATTTCGTGTTTGATACGCTCCGCTGTGGTTTCTCCGATCAAAGTACCGTAATTTCTTCGCACATACGAGACAATCGCATCGTCAAATTTATCTCCACCAATCCGTACCGATTGATGATACACAATACCACTCAAGGAAATGATAGCCACTTCGGTGGTACCCCCCCCAATATCCACGACCATTGAACCACTGGCTTCTTCCACTGGCATGCCCGATCCCAGGGCAGCAGCCATAGGCTCTTCAATCAAAAACACTTCACGAGCGCCTGCACCCATGGCGGACTCACGAATCGCGCGACGCTCCACTTGGGTGGAACCACAAGGCACGCACACCAAAACTCGTGGACTGGGACGCAAAAATCGATTTTCATGCACTTTATGAATAAAGTGCTGCAACATTTTTTCAGTCACAAAAAAATCAGCGATAACGCCATCCTTCATAGGACGAATGGCATTGATATTGCCCGGTGTACGACCCAACATACGCTTTGCTTCGATGCCCACAGCGGCAACACGCTTTTGTCCAGATTCATTGCGCAAAGCCACAACAGAGGGTTCATTCAGGACAATACCCTTGTCTCGCACATAAATCAAAGTATTAGCAGTCCCCAAATCAATGGACAAATCATTTGAAAATGCGCCTCGGAGTTTTCTTAACATATCATACAGCCTCATTTCTTTTTTTGAGATTCTAACTGATCTCTCGAGGAAAAACGATAAATTTTTATCTCATTTGTTGCAAACAGAGCGCATAGATTGAACGGAGAATTTGCAGCAGCATGATTGCAAATGCAACTATTATAAACTATAATTTCATTTGAAACGGAGAAAACCATGAAACCTCTAGGCCATCTTCAACCCGAAAAAGAACGAGTCTTGACCAAAGCGTTGTTAAATTTGGCGCATTTTTACCAGTTTTCGGGTAAAGATCTAAGCGATATTATGGGCATGAGCGAAGCAAGTGTGAGCCGCTTGAATCAAGGCAAAAAATGGATTTCTCCCGATAGCAAAGAAGGGGAAATGGCGTTATTATTGATACGTATTTATCGCAGTTTAAACGCGTTATTGGGCAATCATCATGACAAAGCCAAACTCTGGTTGAATAGCCACAATCATTATTTGCAAAACACGCCACTGGCCTTGATGAAAACCATTCCTGGATTGGTTGCCGTATTGAATTATTTGGATGCCATGCGTGGTAAGCTATGACACTTTGGCAAGCATGTGAGGGTGAACAACATATTATATCGCTCAAAGCAGAACCGTGGCGAATCGTGGAAGCGCAACACATTTCAAGCTCTAGAGATCTGGTGGATACCCTTGAGGAACACGATTTTTTAGAAGAATTGCTAGAAACAACCAAACCCACCATTCAAAAAAATAAAGACTATTTGATTTTCACCCCCTTTCGTTATCCTCCTTTACAGTACGGTTCGCGATTTGGACACCACTATGAACCTTCTCTATGGTATGGATCGTTGGAATTGGAAACAGCCTTTGCAGAAGTGGCTTATTATCGGTTGCAATTTTTTAAAGACACTGCAGCTCAATTAGATTATATAGAAATTCCTATGACAGCTTTTAGAGCGCTTTTAAAGACGCATCGTGGCGTAGATTTGACCCGGCCTCCTTTTAAAACCTATACCTCGAACATCTCCGATAAACACTCCTACCAACACAGCCAACCCTTAGGCAGCGCCATGCGAGCAGCTCAGATTGAAGCATTTGTTTATTTTTCTGCAAGAACTCCAACAAAAAGTAAAAACATCGCGGCCTATACACCTGATGTCTTTCACACCAAAAAAGAGCAGTATATTCATCATCAGCAAACTTGGACATGCATGGCCAATCAGCATAGGATAGAATTTACGCGGCTTGGTATTTTGACCAAAGAAAGGCTTATATTTTCTACGGAGTTTTATCAGTAACTATTTCGGCGGGCATTAAAAATACGCTGCGTCCCTGCAGCGGCTTAACATGGTGGAAGTTGCGCATCCTTGCACAATGACATCCTGTCATACTTAACCATCCCTAGACTTCCTATTGTAATCTATTCTACTTCGATGTCATGGTCTGAAACGATGACCATGACCCAAGAAATATCTCAAAAAACACCAAGAATAGATGCCTGTTTTTTAAGCATGTAAATTTTCTTCAAGCCGATCTTGAATGATAACAGAATACCTGCAATACTTTATCCGGCATTGTTGAATGCCAAATGATCAAAGGAAAGTTAGTCCAACACTCAAGGAGAAAGTTATGAAGATGACGTCATCTATCGTTATTTTATCGCTCGCGTTACTTGCAGGATCAAGTCACGCAGAAACCCCAAGTCTTAATAAAACACAAACCACCCCCGCAAAGATCAATCTCAATCACGCATCAGCCGACGAATTAATGCATGCCGTCCGAGGTATCGGTCAAAAACGTGCAGGGGCAATCGTACAATATCGACAAACGCACGGCAATTTCAAATCAATCACCGATCTTGCTGCAGTGCGAGGGATTGGACAGCAATTCGTGCAAAAGAACTTGTCGCAACTCCAAGAAAAATTCATTTGCTGAGGACCACTCTCATCCATTTTTCTACACTGAGTTATAACTGATACGTTGGGCCGAACGGCCCAACCTGCATTCTGGTGCAAAGTCTATTGCGCCAATGACGCACTTTTCACTTCATGAATCAAGATCTCAGCTTTTTGCTTTTCACCAAATGCAAAAAACATATGCTGGCTGCCTTTGGTGTTTTGATTATGGGCTAAATACCCTGTCAACCATAACGCCAGAATTCCAACGACCGAACAATACGCAAAAGTCATTGCTATCACGTTCAATGCGGTATTGCAAAGCGACGCAGACGTATGTCTTAATGTTTGTAAATAGCCAGACAGGATATTTTCTTTTTGTTTAAAATAAACGCTGGGAGTTAAGCTGGATAATCCGTTGTCTAACACAGTTGCGATACCGCTCATTGCAGAGCCCACATCTTCCTGAAGTTTATAACTCAAATCTTTAAAAGCTTGAAGATGCGTTTTGATGTTCAGACCATATTCTTGAGTTGCTTTGGGTAATAAGGAATCTACCGTTTTTGTCAAATGGTCATATAACGCCGAAACATTTTCTTTGGTTTTCAAAGAAATTTCAAAATAGTGCGCAATCCCCTGATGCCGAGCAAAGTCTTGTGCTTGTTCAGATGTAATTACCCGAGGTGTGTCTGTGTTAACATCCAAGTGAGTTGCGATTAAAGTGATGATCGGCATTGTATCGCTGGTTGATCTTATGTGTGAGACATAGGCTCCCAAATGATCAAAAGACGCCTGGTTGGTCATGTCAAACAGAATAAAAATAATCTTACTATTTCTATAATTTCCAAGAAAGCATTTAAATCGTTCTTGACCTGACGTATCCCATATTTGTAATCGAGCACCAGGTAACTCTGTAGAGTAAAAATCTACGCCGTTTGTCGGCTGGTAGCTCTCGCTAAAGACATGATGTGGGTCAGATATTGCTTTGCGTAATTCGCTTTTTCCCACCGCAGCATCACCAAATAACACTAAGCTGATTTTTTCTTTTCTAGTTTGCATCATTTACCCCACATTAAAACACCAAATATTGTGCCACAAGTTTCAAAATAAATCAACAATGGCATTATTTCACCACTAATGCGCTCTTAGCGCGTCTTATCCTTAAAAGGGTGAAGGAATATATCTATCAATCTTATTGCAAAACACCCTAAAGTCTCAGCATAATAAAACTCACAGCACTGACTCAAAACATCGAAATCTCGGCAAGATGGGTTTGCTACAAACCCAGTAAACCGTGGTTTTGTTTCAGCTCTGAGTCAATCAGGGCTTACACAAAAGGATGATGTTGATGAAAACCATTGACGCTAGCACCACAAACCTTCAATTAATTTCGCTGTTTGAAGATACCGTTGACCGTTACCCACACCATGTCGCAATCATCTGTGACCAGATGTCTTTAACCTACGCCACACTCGATCAGCGCGCCAATCAACTTGCGCATTATCTCTGTGCACATCACGTTCGTGTCGGAGACATTGTCGGCGTACTGCTGCCTCGATCTTTGGATTGCTATATCACCATGCTGGCACTGTATAAAATTGGGGCTGTTTACGTTCCTATTTCCGAAGAATACCCCTCTGAACGTATCAATCATATTTTAGACGACATGCCCTTTGCACTTTTAATGACGTCCCCAGAACACAGCAAACATCCAGACATCCATTACCCTAATACAGTGATATTGCAACAGATCACCCAAGAACTGGCTCAGCAGCCTACTGAACGGCCACAGCCAGAACCCTCTTCCTTAGAGAACCCCACGTGCTATGTGATTTATACCTCAGGGTCTACCGGCAAGCCCAATGGCGTAGAAGTGGGTCATAGCAGTATTTGCCATTACATTCGTGTGGCCAGCACCACCTATGGCATCGATCAACACGATCGGATATATCATGGCTTTTCACTGGCCTTTGATGCTTCATTTGAAGAAATTTGGATGGCCTTTGCTAATGGTGCAATCTTGGTCGTTGCCACGTCAAAAGATCTTCGTTCAGGATTAGGCTTAATTGATTTTTTAAATCATCATCACATTACGGTATTTTCAACCGTACCTACTTTATTGTCTAACCTAAAAGGTGCGGTAGAATCGTTGCGTTTGTTGATTCTTGGCGGAGAAGTTTGTACCCCTAACATTGTTGCGCCCTGGGTTAGATCCGGCCTAAAAATCATGAACACTTATGGCCCAACTGAAGCCACTGTGGTGACAACAGTGGCAGAATATACCCCAGATCACCCAGTGACCATTGGCAAACCACTACCAGGGTACGAAATCGTCATTTTAAATGAACATCTAGAACCGGTTGAATATGGGGAAGCAGGTGAACTCTGTATTTCAGGCGCAGGACTTGCCAAAGGATATATCAACCGAGCAAACATCACCGCCGCCAAATTTATTCAAAATCCACTCGATCCCAATCAACGCTTGTACCGTACCGGAGATTTAGCGCACTGGGACGAACAGGGTGATCTGGTTTTCTTAGGACGGGTGGATGATCAAGTCAAATTACGCGGGTTTCGTCTCGAACTCAATGAGATTGAAACCGTACTGATGACCTATCCCGGGATCAAACAAGCCGTTGTGAGTGTGCTCACTCAGGATGAGCCCAAATTGGTTGCATATTACGTCACCGAATCTTCCGAAAAAATCGATATTCAAGCGTTAAAAACTTTTTTGAGTCAAAGCCTACCCGCATTCATGTTACCGAGTATTTATGAACCTTTACAGCAGTTTCCCCTGCTGCCCAGCGGGAAAGTCAATCGCAAACAATTGCCGTTGCCCAAATCGAAGCCACAAACCAATCCTTATTATGCCCCCAAAACGGCATTGGAAATCAAGATAACGCGGATCGTTGCAGACGTTTTAAATATCAAGAAAGTCTCGATCACTGATGACTTCTTTTATGATCTGGGCGGCCACTCTTTAACCGCTGCTGCTGTGATATCGCAATTACGCAAACATCCCGAGTGCCATCATCTTTCCATGTTGGATTTATATCAGCATCGCACCATCCAAAAGTTGGCCAAAGCGTGTGAGCAAACATCCTCCGCGACCCATACAGCACACACGCATGCCTTTCAGCGTACCTCTAAATGGTCTTATCGATTTGCTGGGCTGGGACAGTCTTTGGGGATTATTTTAGGTTATGCTTTGACGTCTTGGCAGATCTTTATATTTTTTTCAGCTTACTTTTGGGTATCTTATCGGTATCCATTGCTGTCACTCACATCCTTAAAGATATTCTTAGGTCTTGCAATTGCCGTACCTCTTGGCTCACTTTTGGTGGTTATCGCTGCGAAATGGCTGCTGTTAGGTAGGATTCAACCCGGAAAACATCGTTTATGGGGCTGGTTTTATCTACGGTGGTGGCTGGTGATGCGCTTAGAGCAGATCTTATTTCCTGTGCATCACTTTGTCGGCACACCATTGATGACCTTGTACTATCGCTTGATGGGCGCCAAAATTGGCAAACACTGCCATATCCACACATCTTCTCTAAGCGTCCATGATTTGATCAGCATAGGAGAACATACGACAATCAATCACGATGCCGTGCTTAAGGCTTATTTTGTAGAAGAAGGTTGGTTACACCTTGGTCCTATCACCATAGGGGCCGATTGTTATGTAGGTGTACGATCGGTTTTATCCATTCATTCGAACATGCAACATCACGCTGTGCTGGATGATCTGTCTATGGTGCCCAGTCACCAGAGCTTAGAAGCTCATGGCTACTATACTGGCTCTCCCGCACAAAAAGCAGCTCCGCCAAAACAACATATCACACAGCAAGCCGTACAACGCCCATCGCCACAAACCTTACGCAGATTGGTTATGGGCACGCTACAATGTGTTACGGTATTATGGGTGGAACTTATCCATTATGGCCTCTACTTGCCACCGCTATACTGGGTTACATCGATGTATGAACACACCACCCTTCTCCAAGCTGTGTTTCTGACGCCATTCGCCGCCTTGATGTATTTTGGATTATTGTGTTTGAGCGTGATCGTGTTCAAACACATCAGCCGGCCTCTCAAAAAAGGGGCTAGTGATGTTCTGAGCTTTTCTTGGTTGAAACACTGGATCATGCTCAAATTGTTAGAGCTGCCAGAAGTTTTGGCCATGGCCGATTCGATGTATTACCCTATTTTTTTACGTTTCCTTGGGGCGAAACTCGGCAGCGATGTGGAGATGAGTGAAATATCTCATCTGTCGCCTGAGCTACTGACTATTCACGATCATGGCTTTGTAGCGGCGTATGCTTCAATCGCGGCATCTAGAATATATCATGATCGCCTATCATTTTCCCACGCAACCATTGGCAAAGAAAGTTTTGTAGGCAATCGGGGTGTTCTACCACAAAACAGTCATTTGCATGACGGCGGGTTGCTTGGGTGCTTGTCCATCATGCCCACCGATGTCGAACATGCTGCACTCAAGCATGCCACTTGGTTGGGTTCACCCTCGATTCTATTACCCAATCGTGAAGTTAATACTCAAATTACTGAGCAAAGCTACAATCACCCCACCCGTTGGATGAAACTATCGCGTTTTTTCATCGAATCACTGCGCGTATTGATTCCTACCACTTTATCGCTATGCAATTTCTTTTTGTTGTATGCTTTGTTTCTCACCAATCTTAGCTCTATGCAGATTTTTTTACTATTTCCTATTACGCAAGTGGGCATCATGCTGGGTATCGCCGGTATTTTTGTTCTGTTGAAGTGGGCCATCATTGGTGCATACAAACCCGATGTGATTCCATTGTGGCATCCTTTTATTCGACGCAAAGATATTGTGGAATATACTTATGGCTATTTTCTGCATAGTCATATCATTCAATTGCTATTAGGTACACCCTTCATGGCTGTTTTACTGCGCTTATTGGGTACCAAAATAGGTCGTTATGCCTATATTGAAACAGGCGCGTTTGAAGAGTTTGATTTGATTCATATCGAGGATGAAGTCGAAATTAATTCCAATGCCATCATTCAAACCCATCTCTATGAGGATAGAATTTTCAAAATGTCAGACATTCATATTCAATCCTGCTGCAACATAGGTCGAGACTCCATCGTACTCTATGACACCGTGATGGAAGCCAATTCCAAACTAGGCTCTTTGTCCTTATTAATGAAGGGTGAAACCTTGCCTGAGGGCTCAGTGTGGGAAGGCTGCCCTGCGCAGGTCGTAACAGAAGCGTAACCCCAATAATGAGTTTAGTTGATTAAATTGGCATATTTTTTAGAAAAATCGTCTATTTTTTTGTAGAAAAACAGGCTGGTGCACATTGATATATCATATTTTCCGCTTCAAGGACGATATGATATGGATATGCACCAGTTGACAGATATTTTTTGCCAAATTGACGATTTTTGCAATAGCCTTGATGATTATACTCAACCCGAATAATGAGTTTTATTTTGAGCAATTCACAAGCATTTTAAGCGCTCCTAATTGTAAAGGTTGAATGGCATAGGCGGCTAAAGCAGCGACTAAATGAGTCAAGGCATTCATAATTGAACGATGCCGAGTGTGCCAAACCTGGTAGCAATGTTTTAGGTGCCCGATGACGGTTTCAATAATGCCTCTCTGGTGTAGTTGCCTTTCATAACGTGAGAGAACAGGCTTGGTTTTCATATTTTTACGCGTTCATGTAATGAGTTTCAGACCACCAGCGATGAGCTCTTGAAATATTTTTTTACCAAGATAGCCCTTATCTCCGAAGCCGAGGTAATCCCCCCGAAAAATAACTGATGTCAAAAGTAGAATTTTCTCGTAACCTATGCGCAGCCCGTATTTCTCCGAACGCTTGCTGGAGTACAGTCAATTCTGGCAATAAATTCTTATTTCGCGACAGAGACTAACTAAATGGGGTCCTGTGGAAGAACCACTATTGGTATTCATCGCCATGGTTCAGGCGCATTAAAAAAAACGGTCCTCAAACCATAGGTCGAGGCCGAAAAGGAGTCGATACCAAGATTCACGTCGCGCTGTCACCGACTAAAATTCAAGGAGCCTGCTTATCAGCAAGCAACATTTCTCGTCTAAGAGATGCGGCACAACTCAGGTTGATCTCCTTGATTAAATAGAGCCAGATCTTCATAAAATTTATCGACATTAGTCGAGTTTCCTTTTATCAAACAGCAGTCCTTACCGACATCAGATATTATCTTGATATCTGACGAGCGCAATGACTCTAACTTTCTTTTAGCCTCGCTAAATTTGGCATTCTGATTGACGAAAAAAGGCAATGTTGATACTGAAACGACACATTCTTCCGGAGACTTTCTTTCTGCTGCAAAACGATAACCCTGTTTAAACAAAAAATTTATATCGTTTCTTATCTCGGATAATCTACTTGTCCGTTGCGTAATCATTTGTTTTTGGCTTTTTGTAAAATCTTCTAAAATAGTAATCAGTCGATTTAGATCAGTTATCTGCGTTTCATCAACAGAGCGGGATATTGTTATTGTTTTTCTACGCTCCAAAAGACTGATAAAAATCGGTAGTGCCCCTTCTCGTATAATTATCTCTGCAATTTGTTGCCGTGTTCCATTAGAACACAGCAAACAACACCTAGTTAGAGCCATAGCAAAAACAAAAGCATCATTTTCATTGTAACGATTATTAACACTACATGTGGTAGAACAACCTTTTTTATCAGCTACAAGAGCTACTTCATGATGGTACTCAGCCTTTAATAATTCAAGTAGGATAGGCACAGCGCCAGAACTATGCACAGCTTCTTGAGCAGTCGCTTCATAAATATACTGTAGATCGTTTGAAACATCCCTTCGAATATCGGAATTTTCGTCTTTTAATAGTGCAACCAGAACTGGGATCCCGCCTGCTTCGTAGAAGGCAACGTAATTTTCTAAACCACCTCTAATAAAAAATCCTAACAAACTTGCAGTATTTTTACGAATTCTGGCATCTGAGTGCTTTAACAATAAAATAAGACCTTGAATACAATTTAAATTTTTTAGTACATGGCACTGATCAAATCCGCTATAACAGACAACAATCCGGCAAATTGTTTCTATTGCTAGAAACTTAATTTCATTATCTTCATCGCCTGATAATGTCAAAAGAATCTTTATGACTGACTTTGATTCAACATTCTTTTTTCTATCTAACTCAGAAAGATAAAGTAAAAAATCAACGAGAGATTTCGCTGCTAATTGTCTATAAGAAGGTAAATTCTTCTTGTCACTTATAAAATCAAATAAAATACTCATGCACTCTATATCATTTCTTGCTGCTAATGCAACGGCCTTGTACAATTGTACAGCCACAGCTTGCTGATTCATTTTCTCTTTTCGCCGATCAATCAATATCCTTTCTGCAAGCTCGTTAACAGGTTCCGATATGATGACTGAGGAAGCAATTGCCGATGAAGAGAATTCTTCTTTTTGGTTGTTTTGCAGAATATTCTCGATTTGAACCTTACGGTGAACAAGTAAACTGCTGGCTACACATTTTTTATCCCGCACCCCTCCGTCACTATATACTACTCGCAATAAAGATTGACTTCGAGATAAGGCTTGAAGAAACCTGTTCCAAGGAGATAGTTCTACCTGTAAAAGGAAACAAGATGAAACCGGGGCTTCACTGAGCTCGTTCAATCGATTGCCGAGATTTAAATACAAAGTGACGAGTGCTGCACATTGCAAAAAAAGTTGTTCGAGATATCCCCAGTGCTTTGCGGATAGTAAGCTTAAATTAATATTCTCTAAGTTTAATTCTTGCAATCTTTGGCATTGAGTTATTGCTGGCACAAAAGCGCGCCATTGTTTGCCTTTTAAGCTGCTTAAATGAGTTTTCGATATATCTAATTTAAGGAGAGAGGTGAGCTGCATAAACTCGTTGCCTGCTATAGACCAATGTTCAGCCGTTAAATTTTCTAATTTATTATTAGATAAATTTAATTCTGTTAAATTTGGCGTTAAAGCTATCGCTTTGAAAAAAGATGAGAATTTCTCTAAAGATGCGTTTCCTAAATCATTATTTTCAAAGCTTAAGCTAACTAACGTATAACATTTTAAAAGCGTTTGCCCGAAAGCTTGCCAATTTTCAGGATTATATTGCAGCAGTCTCTGCCCTATTAAGCCAAGTGCTTTAAGTCCAGCACATGCAGATAAATTTTTATAGCTTACCATATGGCTATAGTTGAAGTTTAATTCAGATATTGATCCAATAGCTCCGCTCAGCGGCCATATTAGATATAAAAATAAAGTGTCCTCTAGCGTATTAAGCTTAGAGCAACGCGATAATGCCTTTGCCCAAGCTTCTCGTTGTTGAATAGTTATTTCATTATTTATGCCATATTGAGCATCTATGCCTAAGCTTAAGGTCACGAGAGCTAGGCTCTGAGAGAATAAAGCTTCTAGCTCTTCTATTTGTCTGACCGTTAATTTTTCTAAACTATTTTGATTCAAGTGTAATGTACTCAACAAAGGGCAGTTTTGAGAGAGTACATTCCCAAGTGTCCGCCACTTATCAGAATCCAAACAATTGAGTCGATTTCTGCTTAAATTTAACTCAACTAGAGAGGGAATTGAAACTGCCTGGCAGAAAGCCTGCCATTGATCAGCATCAAGTGAGCTTAAACCATTGAATATAAACCCATAGCTATTCATCCTTAAATTATAATGGGCGGTTGAGACGCTAAGTCTCAATTTTTTAAGATTTCGACATTGCAGCATGGCGTACCCAAAAGCTTGCCAGGCTAAAACCGAAAAATGATCAAAACCAGTGCTCTCTATTTCTAAGCTCTCTAGTGCAATACACTCAGGTAATAGATTTAAAAACTCCAGTAATTTATCCGATAATTCCACAAATAAGTTTGTAAACTTTTGTCTGTTTTCCTTGGAATGGAGTAAAAATTCTTCTAGTGTCACGATTCTCTCCTTTTGAATAATATCATAATCTTACGGAAGCACAATTATTTTCTGTTTGGTATAACCACCATCGACAAGGAAGAAGCTAAAGCATTTTTATTAGGTGTCCTATGGGAATTCTCGTTTAATATCTTATCTATTTGATATTGTCGTTTTCTTTCTTCGTTGCCTGCTGGAAATAAGGTCTCACACGCAGGCTCACCCAATATCTCAATTACCGTTTTACTTTTCGCGAGTGCATTAAGGAATTGTTGCCACGGAGCGGTTCCAAAGCAAAAGTACAATGAATAAGAACCCAAATTTCGTAAAGCATCTTTATCTAAAATCAGGGTTTTTAGCGAAGAAGACCCTTCAAGCATTTCACCGAGATATTGTAAATCAGCCTGTGAGGCCTTGTTCAGTTTCCATCCAACCAGATTCAAATGCTGAAGATTTTGGCATTGCGCAATAGATTGTCCTAAGAGACGCGGCCATGCGAAGCTCCCGCCATCACAAAAAAGAGTATACCTTAAATTTACTGAACGAAGCTGAGAGCAAGTGACTAATGTATCGGCAAAAACTTTCATCTGATCTTCAGAAAACAAGTATAGTTTGTTTTGTCCGAAACCAAGATGAAAAAGATTTTTGCATTTAGATAATGCGTCTTTCAATATACAGAGCTTCTCCACAGGTAGCTCTTCTAAACCGTTCGCTGCTAGGCTTAGTGATTGTAACGAAGAAAAAGTTGAAATTATTTGACAAAACCTCTGAAAAGATTCATTGGATATCTGCGATAAAAAACTAGTATGGTCAAAGCATAAAACTTTAACAGATTTGCATTGTTCAAGCGCCGTAAAAAAAATATCAAACTCACGCCATTTTACTTTATCTTTAAATATAATTTCTTTTAGAGAGGCCCTATCACTTTCCGCGCACTTGGGCAACTGATCGAATTCTATGTACATTATTTTTTGTCCTTAAAAATTCTATTCAAAAAATATAACTCGTTTCGTTTCAAACAGCTTTCATCAAGAAGGGAGTTTATAGAAACCCCTCCAAAGTGCCTGTACAAAAGTTGCCAGCGGCAGATTCAACCGATCATTGCAACACCTCGCTCAATTTATCTGCTGGAGATAGAAAGTTCAATGTTTTTCTTGGTCTTTCGTTTAACTCTTTAGCAATTTGATCTAAATCGGATTGTTCATAAACACTTAAATCTGTTTTTTTAGGCATATATTGTCTTAGGAGACGGTTAGTATTTTCGTTTGTTCCTCTTTGCCAAGGTGATTGAGGATCGCAAAAATAGACCTTTATTTCGGTATCAATAGTAAATTTTTTATGTTTTGCCAGTTCCATTCTTCGATCCCAGGTGAGCGATATTTTTAATTGAGTCGGAAGCTCGATAATTTTGTTAGTGATGGCACTTACCACAGTAGTTGAATCATTGCCGTTAAGTTTAACCAACAGAGTAAATCTTGATGTTCTTTCAACCAATGTAGCAACATAAGATTTATTTGACCCACAGATTAAATCGCCTTCCCAATGTCCCGGGATGGTGCGTTTATCAATATCTCTTGGCCTATCATGGATAGATACTGCATCTATAATGCCTCCTCGCGCATTACCCTTTGTATTAAAATGTTTAGATTACCTCATGACTCTCTGCGTTCGAAGATGCTTTAATAATTCTTTCTTCAAGTGCCATCGAGATTGAATATAAAGTGTCTTATAAATAGATTCATGAGAAATATGCATATGGGTGTCAGTTGGGTAAGTACGCTTAAGATAACCAGATATTTGTTCTGGTGACCATTTGTTTGAAAGTTTATCTGTAATGATATTATTTAACGCAATATTAATTTGAAGCTTGGATTTTTTTGGGCGTTTGGCTCTTATCCACGTTTGCCTATCCGCCGAAATAGCTCGATATTTTGCAATACCCCCATTACGCTTAATTTCTCTTGATAAGCGGTCTTCATTAAATACCTATAATAAATTAGCGTAAGCATCGTAATTGAAATGGATTGTTGAAACCGTTCTGCCTTCATGATAATGCCAAATCAATTTCCGTACTTGTTGTATAAGATTATCCATTTTTACAAAAGATTTGTAAGCGGTTAATAAACCCCATCTATTCAAGCGCGGAATAAATTCAGATACTTACTCCAATTCAAACAGGCAGGAGTAAATAGGATGGGTACAGAAAATAAACCAACATACAAAGCAGGGTTCTGGAAAGATCATTCATCGGCATGGAAATTAAGTGACTCATATATGGACCCTACCGGTACTGCAATAGGAAGAACTTAATTTTTAGCAAA
>CAZVEH010000017.1:0-46876 GCA_964625775.1 uncultured Legionella sp.
TGATGCCATTGATTATGTGTTTAAAACAGATCATTTAAAAATCAAATGACTATAGTATTCTCTGCTGCAGTACGAGTGTTTCTAGCTATTTCTTCCAATAGATCCCTTTCAGTTTTAGGTGGAGGAGTGTGTCTGAGCGGGATAAAAAAATTGTTATTTTGTAGATTTGGCTTTGAATAAACACCATACGCACTAGCAAGTAAGAAATTTAAAAGACAAAAAGGAATCATAGTTAGTGCCGTACCTACAGCAAGTGATTCCATTGATTCATTGATATTAATAACGCTTTTATTGTTTCTTGTATAAACCCAATAACCGACTGTACCAGAAACCAACATATTAGATGCATGCATAGCAAGATTAAACAATAATAAAGATATATTTTCCCCCCTATTGGTGGGCCGGTGTAGCTCACCACAAATCAACGAAATACCAGAATCATGGACACCAGAGTGGTTTGAATATGAAATTTGGTTTTCACGCTTTGGGTCAATTTTACAAGCATATATTACTATTGCAACATAAAGGGTTAAATTGGTAATTAGACCTCCAATAGCACCCATTCTTGATGCATCATTTAATGCAATATAATGATTATTTCTTTCATGGGTTTGATGGTGGTTTGTTGCCTCTAAAAGGGCCTCTCCAATAAGAAAGTTTAGCGAACAACAAATTCCACCTACAGAAGTGGCTAATACTCCGAAAAACATGCCAACACACACGCCTTCCCCATCACATTTTTCGTACTTGCGTACTCAAGCACGGAAAGCGCGCGTTATCAACTATTAATTCATCCATGGGTGATAATCTCAATTTCACGTTGTTTTAAAACGGAATTCATATTAAAACATAATTTACGGTGCAGTCAACTTAGTTACTCGAATGATGTCGCGGATTAAGTCGAGTAACCACCTCCCATTACTGGGAGGCAGGGATCGGGCCACTTTCATGGCAATCCGCTCGAGCCCTCATAAGGCTTAATGAGGTAACATAAAAATTAATACAGTCCAGCTAGGAAGTGCTCGTTGAATGAGTTCAACTTTATCTATCACAAACTTTATCATATGTTATTGATGATAAAAAGATGCCAAATATATACGAGTAAGGTATTCATGGCGACGCCATCATCACTTATTTCGGTCAGAGTACCAACTGATATAGCCCAGCGCTTAGAAAAACTTTCCCAATGGCCTGGTGTAAGTAGAGGAGTCCATCTCAGATTCAATTAAATAATAAAGGTAGCATTTACATTTCCACAGAAAAATCAGAGGACGTCAATTTTATAAAAATCAAAGATACTGCGGGTGGAGCGTCGCCCGAAGTGGCTTCACGTTTATTCACCGAATATTTCACCACAAAGAAAAATGGTACAGGGGTTGGATTATCTTTTTGTAGAAGGACCATGCGCACCTTTGGTGGTGATATAACATTTCAGAATAATTACGGAGATTCAATAGAATTCATCTTATCTTTTCCTGTGATTCAAAACTCAACTGATGGAGTCTAATAAAATAAAAGGCAGTATACTTCTCGAAAATTCTGTATTCCCGTATTACTTGAGAATTGGCGTACCCGCACATTTTTCTCTTAGCAAATCATGTATCTCCAAAAAACAACCCTCAAGTTTATCACTATCGCTACTTTCCAAGAAAACATCTAAAACATGTTTTCCGTTTTTATTACGTACCGTGGGATCTGCTCCCGCATTTAGTAATTCTAAAACAATAGTTGCTGCGGTATCACGCGAATTATGATCGTCAATCATAGCTGCGTAATGCAGTGCAGTATTACCATCATCTGTATTTTGATCATTCATATTGATACTTGATTTTTCTAGTAGTTGTTTTATAGAGTCAATATCCCCCAGCGCGGCTGCTCGTATGAGAGGTGTTTTATGTTTTTTTTGTAAGCGTTGTGTTTGTAAAATAGTATTAATAGTTTCAGCAAACTCGTCACCACCTCCATACACGGTATCCTCTTCATCGTGAGACAATTTTGTTTTTAATACATTAAATATTCCAGGTGTGGATGTTTTTATACCAAAAAACATTCCGGAGTTACCATGTTTTTTGTATTGGGCAAGCACTGAAGCCATATCGTTGTTGTTAGTAGCTTTTGGAATGACGGCATCCATAGAGCAACGTTCTGTTGGAATATCCAGGATTTCAGATAGATCATGATCAAAATGAATTCTACAAATGTCACATCGGGGTTCAATGCAAATATCGTCCAGAGACTCTAAATCTTTGAGTGCTTTAGTAATCTTTACACTGAAAATAAAAGAACTACTACCCTTTGCAATAAAGGCTTCTTTATGTTTTTGCATATACTTTAACAAAGCGTCTTCAGAACAATGTGCGCTTTTAGCAGCAAGGGCCAAAGCGCTCGTTGATCCGAATACCTGATGCAATTCATTAAGCGAGTCGAAATTGATACCGTACCTGTTAGCTATTTCAATAATTTTTTGGGCAATCTCAGGGTAGAAATCCTGCATAGAAAAGGACTTAATTCGATATGCTTCAAACTCAGGCGCATCTTCTGTCCACCCAATACTTTCGATTTTTTCTCTTATCGATGCAGAACATGTGCTCGGTATACGATAACTCCGCATTTGGATACCGGGGATTTTGTCAAAATAAGCTTGATAATCAAAGGCCTGGTATTTATATAAAAACAAAACAACAAGCTCAATGGGTGATAATGCTTCTGATTTTATATCACTGAATGCTTTCAAAAGTTTGCTGAAATCTTTGTCCTGCACCAGACGTTGAATATTTTTTATCGTTTTTTTGTTACCAGCCAAAGACACAGCATATGCTTTTTCAGTATGTTCAATATTATCGGCCTGTGTAGTAGCTTCTTCTAAAAACCTTATAAAAGCTGTTAATTTATCAGAATCAGGCTCATCCGATGGCTCTGTCTTCACTGTGGCAGAAGGCAACAAGTGATTAGTCCCTTTTTCAGAAAATGGGATAAAATCGGCCAGTTTATTAAATTTCCCCTGCATTGTTTTGGATTCTTGAGCAGTAGAAAAGCCAGAAACTGCAACTCGGTACTCAATTCGCGATAAGCTTTCTTGAGTAAATAGCCCTTCTATCAATTGAAACATATTGACAGCATCGCCGTGTGCTAATACCCCATCCTGCAGTTTAGATATCTCTTCACGAATGTTTTTCATGATCGGCACAGTGTCAATCGGATTTTGGTGCACCTGTTTACCATTTTCCAAAAGGTAACACGTCATTTTGACGCCGTCCTTGCTTCTGACTATAAGTAGGCACCTAGCTCGGTATGTCTTTTCTTTATCCAGTATATCTTTGAGTCTCTCGTCTGTTTGTAAAGTAATAATCTTTACTTCGCAATCAAACGCAGTAATACAAAAGGTAGACATTTTCCCATCTGCAATTTCTAGACTTAATTTTTTTAAAATCTCTATAACACGAGGCCGAAATCTAAGAGGTAAATTACCGTGATCAATCAATTTAATTTGATCACCGTACTGGGTCATCATAAAGTTAGATGAACGGTGGCTTGAGAAAAAATTGCAATGCTTATAAGAAATGGAGCCTTTACGATCAGATGGTGGTGGCTCCATGCTTAATGAATCTAATGGTTCAGCTGTCATATTACGCTCTTGTAGTTATGTCGATTTTGACTTTGATTGACTAATATTAAAATAAGTACCACACGGCTATCAACTTGAATCTTGTAAAACGTATTCTTAAGACGCGTTATTTTATAGATAAAACTTCGAGATTTTCATGTTTTGTATATAAGCTGTAGAACTCCTGCCTGAAAATATGCATTGATTGTGCCAACACTGTTCGCATTATGAATCGGAGAATTGGGGAGAAACGACCCATAACTATATATTGCCTGAATCGATAAATCTTTTCTTAAAGCAATATCTACTCCACCTGATAATGAGCCAGATGCCGCCAAGGGATATCCAATTGCATTCGTTGCTAGTGGCACAGGATTCGTTTCATAAATAATCGATCCAAGCAGCGCCAACTGTTCTCTTATTGCACATCTTGTGGTTGCTTGAAATGACCAAACATCTTTCCAATCGGTTGGAACAACGTACGTACCTGTAGTGGTATTTGTAAAATTAATATTGTTTTGAATATGCCATCCTGACCAATAGATTTTGCCTTCTATAAACCATAATTCATTTACAAAATGTTCGAGACCTATATAAATTACGGGTGCTTCTGTGATGTTCAATGATAAATTGTCATTTACAACACCGTTAACTGAACTAGTTCCATGACCATAGGTATCAACTTGCGTGTACCCTGCCACAGTCAAATGGTTTTTAGAGTCTATTTTATAATACAAACCAAAATCACTTGTATAATTTAATCCCGTAATACTATTTATCTGATTACCTTGCCCTGGAACCACAAAATTTAATTGATACTGACCATTATCCTCTATGTTAAAACCCACCCCTAGTGCCAAATCTTCTGATATCTGGTAACTTGATTGAAATCCAAATCGATAATATAGCAGTTTTGTTAATGTAGATGCTTGAGAAACAACGGAGTTATCTGACCAATCCAAATGACCGTACATACTTGGCAACACATTAAATCCCAAAACAAACTTATCTGAAAATCTATATGCTGTTAACAAATATGGTAAATAATCATTTACATTACTCTCGACAGAACCATTAGCCCCATACGATGAACCTGAAAAATTGAAAACGGGATTAATAAAAATATTGCCAACCATAATTTGTGACTTATTTATAATATTTAACTCGGCAGGGTTTTGAAAAAAACTATCGTTTAAAATTTGCGCAACAGCGCAATATCCTATTTTTATATTTAAAAATCCAGCAAGAAGAAAGGTTAGTGCTATTATTTTTTTAAAACTCACAAATATATGACCTCAAACTGGCTAATTGAACTATTCAAATTTTGAACAAAAACATTGCTTGTATAACAATTATCATCTATTATTCATGCGCTAACACCTGGATTTAGAACAGCAGATATATTACAACCTCAATCAACTAAAGTAATTTTCTAATGAATAAAAAAATAGGTACCCCACAGCCAAATTGTTTGCTCATAGGAGAAGACCATTTCATTGTTGAATGTGCTGAAATCCTACTGACAAACAATTATAACATAGTAGGGATAGTCTCCCCTGTAAAAAATACCGAGTTATGGGCATTCAACAACAATATTTCATTCTATAAATCAATCGATGAAATAAACATACCTGATGTAGAAATAGATTACTTATTTAGTATAGTGAATAGCAAAATAATTTCAGAAAATTTTTTAAAAAAAATCAAGAAACTCTCAATTAATTATCATCATGCACCCTTACCTAAATATGCAGGGATCAATGCCCCTTCTTGGGCAATTATTAATAATGAGAAACAACATGGCATATCTTGGCATATTATGAGTAATGAAGTAGATTGCGGAGATATTCTCAAACAATATACGTTTGATTTAGATGAAAAAGAAACCACTTTGAGTTTGAATTTAAAATGTTACCAGCATGCATTAAATGCTTTTAAAGAGCTTATTTCTGATTTACGCTTGAAAGGCCTCTCACCAATATCACAATCACTTGATCGAAGAACCTACTATGGACTAAACAATAAACCAAAAGGAAACGGTTGGATTAATTGGTACTATTCTGGGGAGGATATAGAGAAATACTACAGAGCATTTCATTTTGGGATGCATGATAATTCATTAAGTACGCTCAAATTTAATATCAAAAACAACAGCTATATTATCAGCGAATTAAGATTAAGTGATCTTAATTCAAGTACAACCCCAGGAACAATTGTTAATTTAACTGATGAATATTTAGAAATATCGACTTCTACAAAAAATATTATTATTACCCAAATAATAACTTTAGATGGAAGAGATTGTATATTAAGAAATTTGTATAAAACTCACAATCTCCAAAAAGACTCAATAATAAAATCCCCAAGCACGAATCAGCTGCATCTTTTTGAAACATTGAGCAGCGAAATATCCAAACACGAAAAATATTGGGTAAATACAATTGAGCGATTTAACCCATCTGAGTTTCCTTTTCTCAGTCAAAAAGCCCTGGATTTTTCATTAATACACAAATTAAACTATAAAACAGTTGCTAATGTTGATTTGCCAAACGAGTTAATTGCTGCTTTAAAAGACAATTATTCTACTAACGATGACTTTGCCTCTTTTTTTATAACCGCATTATTAATCTACTTATATAAATTAGGAAATACCGATAAAATTGGCATTGGCTTAATCATTCCATTTCATTCGAATAAAACCCATTTGTTCAGTTCAAATGTTCCGTTGTCTATGCAAATAACTGATGATATTTCAGTAAAAAATGTCTATGCAAATGTATGTAAGGGGCTATTAAATATACGAAATAAAAAAACTTTTCTTAACGATATTTTTTACCGTTACCAAACTGCAAGCAATTCAGAAAAATTTCCACGAATAAGTATTGCGTTGGATGACTCTTCATCTGATATATACAACAATAGCAGTGCTTTTATTATTTTCAAGGTATCTTTGATTAAGAAGAAAATTTCTTTATTGATAAATAAAAACCTACATATTCATAACAAAAATTTTCTTTGGTTTTTAAAAAATAGTGTGATTCACTATGCTGTTTGCTTTCAAAGAATGCTAAAAAATGAGCTTTTAATAGTCAAGGATTTAGAAATACTTCCAGAACAAGAAAAATATTTGGTACTTCAAAAATGGAATTGCACAAAGAAGAAAATACCAGAAAAAAGCAGTGTCTTTGACCTATTAAAAAAAAGCTTCCACAAAAATGCAGAGAAATTAGCTATTAGCTATCAAAAAACAGACATCACTTACCAAGTATTAGAAAGTAAAGTAAATAATTTTGCATCATATTTATACCACAATACACATATTAAAGAACAAACGCCGGTTATTATATACATGCCCCGTTCACCTGAATGGGTAATATCTTTATTAGCTTTGATAAAAATACATGCTATCTACATTCCAGTTTCAACTAACACTCCTATTGAAAGATTACGAACGATTATCAAAGACACCACCGCGTGCCATATTATCACTAATAAACAATATGCCAAAAACATACACAAACAACTCTCAAACATTAAAATAATTTCTTCTCTAGAATATTGCAACAAACGATTTAAGCCCGCACACAACTCCAATGATATTGCATATATTATGCACACATCTGGCTCAACTGGTGCTCCAAAAGGGGTCATGATCCAGCATCGCTCGCTTATAAACTTAGTTATAGAACAAATCAAAGCGCTAAAATTAAACTCAAAAACTAAAATACTTCAGTTTTCATCAATAGGTTTTGACGCCTCAATTTGGGAAGTATTTGCTTCATTAATTGCCGGATGTTCTATTTGCATCCCATCAGAAGAAAAAATTCTCATTGGCAATGAACTAACCGATCTTATTATAAATAATCAAATTACATGCATTACATTACCACCTTCAATCTTGCAAACTATTTCACCCACAGTAACAAAAATACTTAATACTATTATTATCGCCGGTGAGTCCTGTTCAGAAGAACTTGCTAATACCTGGGTTGAAAAAGTAACACTTATCAATGCGTATGGACCAACAGAAACTACTGTGTGCGCTACAATGACAAAGCTCTCAAGAAAAAAACAAATAAGTATCGGAAAACCAATAGGTAACACTCATTCATATATTTTAGATCATAACCACAAACCATTACCCATTGGAGTAGTTGGCGAACTATACTTAGGTGGGAAAAATCTTGCTCTTGGTTACTTAAATAAACCAGAGTTAACAAAAAAATACTTTATTACAAACCCTTTTACGCAAGAAAAAATCTATCGTTCAAGAGATCTTGCCCGCTGGTTACCGGATGGCACTTTAGAATACGTAGGGCGAATAGATAATCAAATAAAAATAAGGGGCTTCAGAATAGAACTTGAGGCAATAGAAACCCAGATTTTACATAATAAAAATGTTGAGCAAGCCGCAGTAGTGCATAAAAAACATGAATATTTAGGAGATATTCTCGTTGCTTACGTCGTAATCAAAAAACAAATTGAACTTAACCATCTTAGAAATTATTTGGAGAAATATTTACCACATTACATGATACCTAACTTTTTTGTATGTTTAGATACTCTCCCATTAACTAGTAATGGAAAAATAGATCGCGCCGTATTACCAAAACCAGAAATATCCAGAACGAATAAGCAACACACTAAAACAGAGTTAGAAAATAAAATAGAGAAAATATGGTTAAATATCTTTAGATTAGACTCTATTGCGCCACATGATAATTTTTTTAATTTAGGTGGAAATTCTCTTTTGTTAAGTCAGTTACTTTTAGCCTTACGAGATGAATTAAATTTTGAAGTGCATTTCTCTGTTTTTCTTAAAAACCCAACAATATCTGGTATAGCTCAGATTATATCAAATAAATTTCATAATATTTTAGAATATGATGCTCAAATATTACGAGATATAAAACTAGAGCAGAACGTTTTTCCTCAAGATATAACTGAAATAAACACTTTAGCTAAGAATATATTCCTAACAGGCTGCACCGGCTTCCTGGGATGCCATATCTTAGAAAAACTCACACAAGATAATCAAACCAATAAAATATACTGTCTAGTCAGAGCCGATAGCAATGAAGCCGCTATTAGAAAAATTCGCGAGGCGATCGAGGAGTGTAAATTAAATTTTACTATTGACAACAGAATTGTACCAATAGTAGGAGATCTGTCATTGCCCTATTTTGGGTTAAGTGACGAATTATATCAATTTTTAACCAAAGAAATAGATATAATTTATCACAATGGTGCTCACGTAAATCATTTATATGATTATAATTTATTACGTTCAACAAATGTATGTTCGACTATCGAGATTTTAAAATTAACTGGCACGCAAAAAAACAAGGAGCTGAATTATATTTCAACCCTATCTGCTGTAGGCAATTTTACAAAAAAAGACGGATACATATTAGAAGAATTTATAGGTTTGGATTATAAGACACCGCCTAATGATGGATATAGCCAAACTAAATGGGTATCAGAAAAATTACTATCCGAAGCTTCTAATAGAAATTTTCGTATTAACATATACCGTCCTGGCTGGATCTTTGGTAATTCTAACACTGGTTATTTTCCTGTTACCGGAAATCATTTGCTTCTTTTGATTAAAAGTTGCATGCAAATGAAAATAGCGCCCAATTGGAAGACCGAACTTAATATTCTTCCTGTTGATTTTGTTAGTGAGTTTATCGTTAAAACTCGTGAGCACAATAGTTCAGTGAATACTGTATATAATCTTACAAATAAGAATCCTCTTTTTTGGAGTGATATCATTCGATACATAAATCAATTTGGACATAAAGTAAAAATGATCTCTCCAGAAAAATGGACAAACAAAATTCAAAATATAGATGAAAAAAATGCTTTGTTTAATCTCCTTCCTTTATATATTGGGTATGAAAACGACTGGGATAAAAATTTGAATAAACTATCCATGTCGCATTGCTCTAATACTCTGAATGCGATTCACGAACTAAAGATCACCTGCCCAAAAATAGATCAAAACATCTTATACCAATGTTTTTCAAAGCTAAATGAAGACGTAACCAACTAATTACAAATTACGCTTTAGAAAAGCTATACTTAGTTCATGACCTTTTATATCCATTTTTAAAGTGATTTCAAAAATGTCAGAAAAAAAATATAGCTGCGAAAAATATCTTCTAAATTCTATAATTGAGGACTCATCGGATGTTATTATAATAATATCAACCGATAATAAGGTCGTAGAGTTTAACAAAAGTGCCCTTGATTTTTTTAGTCAAAATAAAGAAGAGATCCAAAATAAAGATTACTTCTATTTGTGTGATTACCTTGGATTGCCAGTCCCATTTAAAAAATTTTTAGGATCAAAAGAGCAAATAAAGTTTCAAAATTACGTTTGGTCAAATACAACCTTTAATACACAAAACGATGAGTCATATCACATAATACTTGGAAAAGTAAACGCTAAGAACTCTCTTCAGCATGAGAATTTTCTTCTCAGAAGCATTATTGCATCCATCCCAGGTAGTATTTATTGGAAAGATACGAAGGGAACTTATTTAGGATGCAATGATTTTATGGTTAAAGTTGCTGGATTTTCATCCAAAAACGATATTATAGGCAAAACAGACCAAGAATTATGGCCAAATCAAGCTTGTACATTTACAAAAACAGATCAAGAAGTTATGAAACTTAAATGCGCTCAAAGTGTAGAAGAACGTGTAGATTTACCCAATGGAAAAACAAGATTCTTTACTGTTGAAAAAACACCTCTTTTCGATGACAAACAAAATGTTATTGGTATATTAGGTAATTCTCTTGAAATTACAGAGCTAAAAAATACACAAGAAGAACTTATAAAAGCCAAGGAAACAGCGGAATCGGCGCTTCAGTCATTACAACAGGCTCAAATGGAGGAGCAAAAACAACGCGAAGAAGCCGAGCGCTTAGCAATAGAAAACGCTGCCCATAAAGCTGAATTAGAAACTCAGGCAAAATTTATTAACGTAGTAAACCGCATTGCACATGATGTCGCGGGCTCCATGAATGCTATTAAAAAAATGACCAAATATTTCTCAAATCTTAAAGAAATTACCACTGTTTCTGGGTATGAAATGCGCCCAGTATCAGCACCAGAACGTGAAAAAAATATCATTTACATTCAACCAGACAACAATGGGCTACAGTATGAGGTTCTCAATCCACAGAAAAAGCTTAAAAAGGGATTTGTGAGCTGGGAGCAACTATTTAATCAACTCAAACAAGACGCATCCAAAAGTGAATCTGATTTTCTAGAGTTTCAAAAAAAGTATTTGCCTATATTACTCGAATATACAGAAAAGCTCGGATATACCAAAAAGACAATGAATGAAAGACGTATCCCTGAGGCACAACGAATTCAGTTAGAAAATTCTACCCAAAAAGCCATGACCATCATGGAAGGCATTTTAAGTAAATACCTAAACCCTGAAGAGAACCAAGATGAGCCTATATTGGTATTTTCACCATCGATTACAATTCATGATGCTTTTGCTGAAACCAGACTGAACTATGAACACCAACGCATTAATTTCATAGAAGAATTTAACCCCAATAGCCAAATGGTATTTATCGAAGGTCAGCGCTCACAAATCAATCGCGCTATCACAAATCTTTTACGCAATGCCGCACAAGCTTTTGACGGGAACCCCGGGAGTATTACTTTAAAGCTTGATTCAGACGAGTTTTATGTTTACATCACCATTCAAGATACGGGCAAAGGTATGCCACCTGAAATGGTCGATAAGATAAAAAACAACATCTCCTTCACTGAAGGCAAAAAAGATGGCCATGGCATTGGTCTTGGACAAGTATCTGCTACCTTAAAACGTAATTTCGCTGAAATGGATGTCCAATCCGAAATAGGCAAGGGCACTCAATTTATTATTAAATTTAAAAAATGTCTCCCTCCAAATTGGGCCGCCCAAACCATTGAGATTACACCAAAGGATAAAATCATCATTGTAGACGATGATCCTTCTATTCATGGAGATTGGGGCTTTAACTTTGAACCAATTATAGAAAAATACCCTAATATCAGCATACATAATTTTTACGAAAGCCAAAAAGCCCTAGATTATATTCACAATCTTCCCTCCGATGAACAGAACAATATACTCCTTCTCTCTGATTTTGAGCTTGCACACGATGCTCGCAATGGCTTAAATGTCATTGAAGAATCAAAAGTAAAACGTGCTTTTCTTGTGACAAGTCACTGTAATGAGCCTGATATTCAACAAGCACTTCTCAAATTAAATGCAAAACTACTGCCTAAAAAGCTCAATCAATATATTCCCATTATTGTCGCAGAAAATAAGGTTGAACATTCAGAAACTAATCTCAAAACAGTTGACGGTATTTGGCTTGATGATGATGTTGGCTTTACTTTTATGTATGAACAAGATTTGATTATCTCTAATAAGAAAGTAGACATCTATAGAAATCCAAAAGCCTTAATGGATAACATCCATATCTACTCTAAAAATATCCCCATACTCTTAGATAATAATTTTGAATCCTCTAGTACGCACGGAACAGACATTGCACTCGAACTTTACAAGCTCGGATTTACTAAGCTTTCTCTAGTCTCTGGCGACAAGCTTAATCCAAGTGACTATCCTTATCTCACCATCCTTAGCAAAGCCGACTTGGATGATATCTGCAAATGTTTTTGATTTATTTACTCTTCAAAAAATCAGAGTAAGAGAGAATTTTGCTCTTATCAATCCCATGTTCAGGAAAATCCTGAGTAAATGCGTAGTAATAATCAGATAAACAATGATTAAATACTTCTAGTTTTTTATCATCCTCATCTTTGAAAACATCTGCTTTTAATAAATATTTATCCCAATCGATATGTGCCCTACTTTCAAAATCAGCCTTTTCATACAAAGATAAAATAAATTTCTTGCTCTCTAAAGCCTCAATAACGGATTGTGGTGCCCCGAACTTTTTGGCGTTTGTAATGCTATTCGCCATACCATTATCATTGCGAACAAACAACCAATACAGATTGGCATCATTATCCAACAACATCAAGCTCCCCTGCTTATCAAACAAATACCCTTCACAAATGTTATGATCTTGTAAATACTGATTTAATATGGGCAAGAAATTACCATCATTAAGGAAACTGCTTTTTTCCTGAGGATTTTTTGTAAGACTCATTACTAAGCTGTGACACACACCTTGGAACATGTCTGTTGCTTGTTGGTTGATGCGCAACAACAAATCTTGCACATGATTTGCATCAAATTTGCTGATAAAATCTTTACCAACCCTATCCTCAGCTAAGTCCTTATCAAACTCACCATACTTTTTCGCGGTCAATAGTATATAAGAGTGGTCATGACTTTTGTAATAATCACTTAAACCGACATATTGCATCACATCAAAGCCAGATTTATTTGGCATATCATAATCGATAACCGATACCAGAACATCATCAAAGCGCTTTGCATTATATGGCTCATTTCTAAATGCTAACATGCCATCCTCTAAATGATCTGTTAGTAACCGTCCTCTGAAAAACGCGCCATTTTGTTTGGTTAAAAAAGCAATTGCTTCATTAGAGTCAGAAAAGGTTACTGTTTTGTAGGTATCTATCATCTCCAGTGAAGTTGCTTTTAAAAATCCAACATCATCATCAACCATCAGCACGGTTGTCGGATAAAAAAAAGCAGGAATATTGCAAAGACTGGATTGATAAAACCTCACAAACATGACGATTCCTCGGGTTACCATTATATCTTTAATATAGTTTTAACTGCCCTACTATGCAAATTTTTACCAACAAATTAGCAAAATATGCCTATACTTAAGCTAATACTGTGGAGTCATACATGAACCCAATTAATTCTTCAGATTCAAATTTTTTACAAAAATCATTTGCTTGTTGGCAACAACTCATTGATAAAATATCACATATTTTCGTTAACAAACTCGCTGTTTTAAGAAAAAAACATATTTTTTTACACAAAATCATACCGAGCCTTTTGAAAGGTTATTATCTTGCTATTGAACATAAACTGATGGAACCTGAAATTCCTGGGCCATTATTGGAAAATATTCATACTATTATCAATCTAGAAGAAGAAATTGTACCCGTATTTAACGTACTAGATTCCGTAGGATCTTTTTGTAGTCAATTATCCATCAATAACACCCATCAATCTTTCTCAATTATAAATTGTGTAACCGAGACTTTAAGTACCTATGAATTTAAAAACAATGATCGCAATTGTGTTCAATTAAACGAAGATACTGATTTTGATTGCCCTATGCCTGTGTTTTTTATAAAAACGACCCTAACCACATTACTCAATTTTGCTTTTGATAATTTCAAGGATTTTTTAGAAAAAAGTGTCCATATTTGGCTTGAAAACCACAATAATATCGGTGCATTACACTTTAAAATTATATCAAAAAAGGCACAAAAAAATTACGACCACTGGCTTCAAAACAGTTTAGATGTTTGCGCCGACAAGGTAAGCCCCGGGATTAATCTTTGTCGATTGGCTTTACTACAACACAATAGCGACATCAGTTATCGAGCAACCTCAGATCAATCACTAGAAATCATTATTACAATGCCAAAATGAGTCTATGGCGTGTCCTCAATTTAGAGTTTTAATCCCGTCAAGATTAGCCTTTTTATGCTGGATGTAATGTTCAAATATCTGCTTGGCTTGCCCACCTTTTACCGGCTTTGAAACAATAGCATCCATTTCATATTCTTTACAATCAACAGATACGACTTCCGGCTTACTCGTGGTAAAAACGATAATTGGCGTGTGGGTCTTTGTCGATTTTTCCATCTCACGAAATTTTCGGCTTAACGCATACCCGCTAGTACCAAAAAGCTTAAGATCAGTGCCTATTAAATCATATTTACCAGGAACGAACATCGAAATGGCTTCTTCTGAGTCCGTGAAATCAACAACACAACCCAAAGCCTCAAAATCTGATTTTATAAGATTTCTATTTTTCATGTCTTTATCGATAAGTAATACACAAGGTTTATGATCTGTTGAGTTTGCCACACTCTCCTGCTCTTGCTGGGGTGGCGCTTCCTCATTTTTTATTATCTCCATTATCACTACAGATAGTCCGCAAATGCTACCCTTCGGATCTTTAATTGGATATCTATCACATAAATAATGGGTTTTTAAATTAGATGTGATGGTTTTTAGCTCTAACTGGTAGATTTGTCTCTCACCTGAAAGCCTATTTTCTATAAGCCAAATGTTATTGTTCTTTTTTTGCCATGTAAGTATTATAAAATTAACTACGCTTAAAAATAAGTAACTACTCAGGAACCCCCAGCGCCTACGCCCCTCGACTTGTTCGAGGGGTCCAGGAGTTAAGGCACGAATTTAATTAGCTCGGTCGAATGATAAATAAGACGAGGCATTTGATTAGAAAAAACGCTTTGAATGACTTCAAAAATATGTCGTTGTTGCTTTCGCATGGTTGATATAAATCCACGTATTCGTCCAAATTCCCTAGCACCGTGGATAGACCGAAATCCACCCGATATTTTTTGTTTGCATTTCATCATACGTAAATCTTGTTCTGCTTGATTATTGGTAAAGGGCACCTGCGGATCATATAAAAAATGAAGCACGCTTTCACGAAAATCCCTAGGTTAATGATTTCCGTCTTCCGGCAACATGATAATAAGGCAGGTCGTTGGAGCTTAAAACATGCAACCAATATGTTTTTGCTGCCACTCTAAATCCTGTTTCATCCAAATGTTTGACTGATGCTTGTTTGTGCTTTGATAAAACATCTTCTTCAAAACTGAGAAGCTGTTGCGATACAGTGTTACTTGCTTGTGTTGTTGGCCACCACTTTTATTGATTCCTTTTTCTCGAAGCGACGTTGTCGGTGGCTGCTTGAATCCATCTGTCGATGGGGGGTTAGAGCTATTCTTGCTATTTTTATTTAATCTGTTCTCAAGTTCTTTTATACGTGTTTCAAGGCGTGCTATTTGAGCAGCTTGAGCCGCAATAATCTCGAGTAAAGACTCAATGGTCGGTGTTGATAGTGTCATCCCAGTATTTGATCATATTTGTATGATTTTTCAAGTGCTTTCGAAAATTAAATCAGTAGCTCGTTCCGTGCCTTAACGCCTGGACCCCTCGAACAAGTCGAGGGGCGTAGGCGATGGGGGTTCCTGAGTAGTTACCAAAATAATGCTTTAAGAGGAGGCAATCATATCAGGCATCTACCTTATTCATCACGATCCAAATCTTTGTACAGCAGCATGCTGGCGTGATTTATACAATGAAATTGACCCGCACTCAGCATACAAAATCGGCCCGAATTAAATGCGAATGAAACAAGTTTCTGGCCCATTTTAATTGCGTCTCTAACTTTAGCATGGCATTCAAAAACCATTGATGATTGGTTAAATCAAAATATAAAATAATAACAAAATATCTATATGTAAAAAGCTCCGTGCAAGGAGCTTTTTTTTGGCTAAAAATTTATTTTTCGTAACGACAAGAATAAAAGAAGATTATAAAAGTACCCATCAAAATATTTTATAAAATTTACAACCTTAAAAAAACCTTTATAAACATGGTGGGCCGTGTAAGGATCGAACTTACGACCAAGAGATTAAGAGTCTCCTGCTCTACCAGCTGAGCTAACGGCCCCGTGGAAAAAGTGATATGTGATTCAAGGGAGCATACGTTCCATCACATTATCTTTGTCAATGATAGCATGTTTAAGAGCGCCAGCCACATGCAATGTGATCAAAATAATCAAAACCCAAGCAAGGCTTTGGTGTGCTTGAAAAAAAATCTTGGCCAATGCTGGATTGGGAGCTATGCCAGGAATGGGTAAATAAAACAGTCCAAAAAAACTGGGAACGTGATTGGACAACAACGACATCACCCACCCCACCAAAGGCATAGCAAACAAAACCACATACATCATAGCTTGAACCACGCGCGCCAGCACTACTTCCCATTGCGGCATGGTTGTTGGTAATGGCAGTCTACCTGTACGAAAAACCCAGAACAAACGCACCACCATTAAGCCTAAAATAGTGAGTCCAAGAGATTTATGGATCAAAACAGCGCTGGGCTTGATGCTATCTTGCAATGCATCTAAAAAGAAGCTGAGCGATAATAACAGAATCACCACAGCAGCAATTCCCCAATGTAACCATCGAAATCCAGATGAGTAACTCACTACTCGAGGCCGACTCATATTAGGTCCTTAATGGTTTACCAGAGTCAAACCCCATAAATTCACGCACCACGACAAAGAACATCATATACGTGAGTTTTTCAGTGGTTTTCAGAAGGTTTAACATCTCATTCCAACGTTCTAATTGGGTTGCGTTCCGAGCCGCCCATACTTGCAAATGTGCTGAGAAACTGATTTCTTGAGGCTTACTTTTGAAAATACTCAGGGTCACTCGGCGTTGTTGCATATCACAATCATCGCGCAAAGCTTCTCGAGACAAGGCTTCCCAATTGTTTTCAGTGGGATGGATGATGATTTGCTCACGCAGCCAACCCAAATCAAGAAACTCGCCCACAGAATAGAACGCTTCAGCAGCCTCAGGAATACTCACTTTAGTGTCCTGCGCAATTTCCATAATTTCCATAGCCATAAACAATCCGCGGGTACGCGTCAACTCTGCAGCCAGTGGTTGAGGAAGCCCCATCTGTATAAAATCTTCATAATATTTATTAAAGCGCTTTTTGTACCCCTCACCCAAACAATCAGGTAGAGCATCTCGCAATTCTTGTACGTGAGACTGGTATTGCATCACCGATTTTTCAATATCAAGATGTTGATGTTTTTTGACTTTCAAAAACCAACGCGTGATACGGCGCAGTAACCGCACATATACCGTCATCATCCTAATTTGATCTTCGGCTTTGATGTGGTTGTCTAACGCTTCGATGGCTTTCCATACCTCATCTAACCCCATGATGCTTCTAGCGATCATGTAAGCGCGAACGATAATAGGAATCAAGGTACCGGTTTCAGTCTGCAATCGGTACACAAAACCAAACCCCATTTCATTGATGATCAAATTACTGATATTGGTTGCAATGATTTCTCGTTTCAGCGGATGAGATTGCATTTCCTCAGCATATTTTTTTTGTAGAGGTTGCGGAAAAGCTCGGATTAAAAATTGCTTCAGATAGGGATCCTCGGGCACGTCCGAGGCCAAAATAGCTTCTTTAAGCAAAATTTTGCTATAACACATCAACACAGCCACTTCAGAGCTGGTCAATCCTTTGCCCCGAGCTTTACGTTCATTCAGCTGCTTTTCATCAGGTAAAAATTCCAGATGACGATCCAATTTTCCACTACGATGTAATTCACTGATATAGCGTATGTTCAATTCGTTCGCACGCATGGCAAGAGAAACTGATAAATTAATGGAACGGGTTTGAAGATAATTTTCTCGCAAAACCAACTGTGCAACTTCGTCCGTCATCTGACTCAACAAAACATTACGTTGTTTTTGGGTGAGATCGCCATTCGCCATCACACCGTTCAATAAAATCTTGATATTGACTTCTTTGTCAGAACAGCTCACTCCAGCAGAATTATCAATAAAGTCGGTATAGATGAGGCCACCATTCAACGCATACTCCACACGCCCCAATTGTGTCAGACCTAAATTACCCCCTTCAACAACAGATCTCGCTCGCAGCTGTTTGCCATTGATGCGAATCAAATCATTGGAGCGATCTCCAACATCAGCATTCGATTCGGTCCGTGCTTTGACATACGTACCAATCCCACCATTCCACAACAAATCTACTTTTGCTTTTAAAATACTTTTCAGTAACTCATTGGGTTCGATTTTATCTTGCTTCAAATCAAAAGCAGCTTTCATTTCTGGACTAACATCAATCGATTTGGCTAAGCGGCTAAATACGCCACCCCCATTAGATATTAATGAAGTGTTGTAATCTGCCCAGGTAGAACGCGGCATATGAAATAAACGTTGACGCTCAACAAAGGTTATCTCTGCATTGGGATTGGGATCGATAAAAATATGCATATGATTGAATGCGGCAACCAATCTAATATGAGGGGATAGCAGCATACCATTCCCGAACACATCACCCGACATATCGCCAATTCCCACCACAGTAAAGTCTGTTGTGTTGATGTCTATGCCCATTTGATAGAAATGGCGATGTACAGATTCCCAAGCGCCTCGAGCTGTGATACCCATTTTTTTATGGTCATAGCCTACAGATCCGCCCGAAGCAAATGCATCACCTAGCCAAAATTGATAGCGCAAAGAAATCTCATTGGCAATATCAGAAAAAGTAGCCGTACCTTTGTCTGCAGCCACAACCAGATAAGGGTCATCCGTGTCATAGCAAATCACATCCACTGGTTTTTTAACAATTCCAGCAACATAATTATCAGTGAGATCAAGCAAACCTGAAATAAATTGACGATAGCAAGCCACACCTTCTTCTAAAACGTCTTCTCGCGTAGCATTAGGACCTAAAGATTGCTTCAGCACAAAACCGCCTTTGGCACCGTTGGGCACAATCACTGCATTTTTTACTTGTTGTGCTTTCATCAGTCCTAAAATTTCCGTGCGGAAATCTTCGCGACGATCTGACCATCTCAGCCCACCCCGCGCCACTGAACTAGACCGCAAGTGCACTGCTTCAAAACGAGTAGAATAGACAAAAACTTCATACATAGGGTACGGCCGCGGCATGCCTGGAATTTCTTTGCTGTTTAATTTGATCGAAATATAAGACTTCGAGCAACCCTGTGCATCTTTTTGATAATAATTGGTCCGTAGGGTTGCATCAATTCCCGAAACATACTGTCGAATGATTTTATCTTCATCTAGATTCGATACGGCATCCAAATCGGCAAATACGGATTGTTTGACTTCCTCATAGGCAACCAAATCAGGCTTGCCTTGTTCAGGGTTAAACTTGAGATCAAACATCTGAAATAATTTTTTAGTAATATGCGCGTGCGCCAATAAAGATTTTTCGATATATTCCTGACTGAATGTGAACCCAATTTGCTTAAAATATTTCGCATAAGTTCTCAGCATTGCAATTTGTCTACAAGGCAAACTGGCTGCAATGATCAGCTGGTTAAATCCATCATTTTCTGTCTCTTTAAACCAAATGCTCGCAAAGGCTTGCTGAAACAAATCGTTAATCTGATCTACATCAAGCTGCTCGTCAGACGTATACTGTAAAGAAAAATCATTCAGCCAAACAACAGAACCATCGGCAAATTTTAACATATAGGGTCGCTCGCTAATGGCACGCATTCCCAAGTGTTCAATAATCGGTAGTACATCCGACAAAGGCAAGGTCGCATCATGTCGGTATAGTTTAAATCGATAGTCTCCCGGCACATCTTCTAGATTGCGGTAAAAACTCATCGCTAGCGTTTTGTTCTGCGATAACTCTTCGATATGAGCGATATCTATCAATCCTGTTCGAGGAGAAAAACTGGCTTTATAAACAGGAGGAATCGCTACTTTATAACGCGCAAACAATATATTGGCTTTTTCCTCACCGTATGACCCTTCTAACAATTGGTAGAGATCATCCAACCAAGAACGGCCAACTTCAACCAATTTAGACTCAATCTCTTTAAAATCAATATCAAGCGGCTTTTCAGGATCAATCCGCACAATAAAATTAATCCTAGCCATGACCGATTCAGAAAAATAAGTGGAAAAAGAGATCTCTGTGGCGTCCAGACTATCTGATAAGACTTTTTGCATTTCATGGCGCAAATCGGTGTTAAAAATATCTTTAGGAACATAAACTAAGCAAGAAATAAAACGATGATACACATCCACGCGCGCAAACAAACGAATACGGCGGCGTTCTTGCATATAAAACACACCCATTGAAATGGCTAATAACTCTTCTTCTGTGCCTTGAATCAAGTCGTCTCTGGGTAAAGTTTCGAGAATATTTAAAAGAATTCGTCCTGCATGTGATCGGGGATTCAACGATGACTGTTGGATGATCGAGGCCACTTTATGGCGTAAAAAAGGAATATGCATCGGATTAGAATAATAAGCAGCTGACGTATATAAACCTAAAATACGACGCTCTCCAATCACTTTACCCTGTTCGTCAAAACGTTTCACACCAATATAATCGGTATAAGTATCACGATGAAGGCTCGATAAAGTATCTGTTTTCGACATCACTAAAATTTGCGGCGAGACCATTAAGGCGCGCGCCTGAGGCGTCATTGACGACACATGGAAAATATTTGCCGTGCTGAACTCATCACGCAATACCCCACACCCTGTACCAGGCAGTGCTTTCAAAACAATTTCATCATGTTCACGGATTAATTCGTAATCTCGAATACCGATAAACGTAAAGTGGTGATCCTCTAACCAACGCAGAAAAGCCTGCGTTTCATTAATTTCTTCCGGACTGATAGAATCTGGTGCAAATTTTAACTCATCCGCAATCGCACAGACTTTCTGCCTCATGATCATCCAATCATCTACTACCGCTCTATTTTCAACTAAAATGCGATGAAATTGCCGCTCTAACTCCTGGATGGTGTGAGGATCATTTTGACGATCAATTTTCATTAAAATAGGCGCTTCGACCAAAGAATCAGATACAGAGTCATCAAGACGGGGCAAAATTTGAGAAATCCGATCTTGCTGATCGCGTGTCACACGAATCCCACCCATATGGATAGTCAAATACAATCCTATATTCATTCGTTTGAGCGCGATCCTCAAAGAATCCACTAAAAAAGACATATCATCACAAATCAACTCAACAACAGTATGTGAGTTTTTCCAACCATGGTGTTCTATGGTTGGGTTATAAATTTTAATTTTGGTTTCATGTGGTTTTCTTTCTTTGATCAAAGACCAAAAATTGACGGCGATCCCATATAAGTCATCGATGCTGGATTCTTGCAAATCCTCCACAGACATGGTGTTGAAAAACTGGCGTACGAATTCGCCGCATAACGCAGATTGTTTTTTGGGTAATTTTTCATCGATTCTCCCTACTAGAGTATCAATAATTGAGTTTTTTTCTTCTTCAAACAAATGTGACATTCAAGCACTCCAAAATCAAATGACAAAACCCCAGGGTAGAAACAATTTTTTACACGATTTACGAAAAACTCTTAGGCCCTATTATTGTACACAAACTCGAGTTCCAACGCTAACCCACTCTGCTAATTCTATGATATCTGCATTCGCCATACGAACACAGCCGCGTGAACCAGGTACTCCCAATTGGGTTTCACGGGGCGTGCCATGCAGATAAATATAGCGACTTAATGTATCGACATCCCCACCACGATTGCGGCCAAGCTCAAGTCCATCCAATTGAATGATCCGCGTCAAAATCCAATCTCGATTTGGGTGCATAGCGGCCAAAGCGGAACTATATAACTCGCCCGTCCATTGACGTGCCACAAATACACTATTTTCTGGATGATGTCGACCAATAATGGCATGCACACTATGCCAACCTCGCGGAGTACATTCACTGCCTTGCTGTTCACCCAAACCATTTTTTCCAGTAGACACGCTATAGGATTTCCAAAGCGTATTGTTCTGGTAACAGTGTAAACTTTGGGTTGCAGCATCAATTAAAATGTAAGCATCATTCTTATGCGCCATTCACCACCACCGTTTTAACGTTCATAAATTCCCGAATACCCTCTTGCGATAATTCTCGCCCATACCCAGAATGCTTGATACCTCCAAAAGGAAGACCTGGTTCAGACACCACAGCTTTGTTAACGGATGCTTGACCCGCATTTAAATCCAAGGTAGCAATACGCTCCCCTCGAACCAAATCTCGGGTAAAGACTGCTGAGCCTAGGCCAAAACGACTGTCATTGGCCAAGTGAATCGCATCAGCTTCGTCTGTAGCAATGATAATAGCCAATACAGGTCCAAAGATTTCATCATCAAAAGCAGGCATACCAGGATGAACAGCTGTTAGCACCGTGGGTGGATAATAGAACCCACGTTCCTCAGGCATAGTGCCTCCTAAACGCAGAATCGCACCTTTGGCAATACTTTCCAGAACTTGTTGATGCACTCGAGTACGTAAATCATCGCGTGCCATAGGACCCAATTGGGTGTTTGCATCTAGAGGATCACCATAATGGTAAGTTTTTGTGATAGCGATAATTTTTTCAATCAAGGCATCTGCTACAGCTGATACCACAATTGTTCTTTTTGCGGCAATACATGTTTGGCCATTGTTATTCAACCTTGATGCAACAATAACCTGTGCTGCCAAATCCAAGTCAGCGTCGTGCAATACAACATAAGGATCATTACCACCCAATTCCATCACAACTTTTTTTAAATATGAACCAGCACAAGCTGCCAAAATTTTACCGGTCTGCTCGCTGCCAGTAAATGTCACCCCCATCACATGCGGATGAGCAATGACCGTTGCAGTCTGTTCATTGGTGAGTACCATATGTGAAAAAACTCGTTTAGGAAATCCCGCTTCCTCAAAGGCTCGCTCAATGGCAAAACCAGTGCCCGTCGAGATGGGCGCGTGTTTCAACAAAGCAATATTACCCGCCATAATATTTGGGGCTGCAAAACGAAACACTTGCCAAAACGGAAAATTCCAAGGCATGACTGCAAAAATAACCCCTAACGGTTGGAAACATACCTTGGACACATAATGTTCTGTTGGAACGTGTTGTGGTTTTAAATAAGATTCAGCATGCGTTGCATAATGCTCACAAACCAGGGCACATTTTTCAATTTCAGCTTTTCCTGAAGTCACAGGCTTGCCCATTTCTTGAGCCATCAAGATCGCATACCCATCACTATTAGAACGTAATAATGCCGCTAACCTCATCATTAGGGTCGCGCGCTCTTTGATATCAACCGTCTTCCAAGCCTGAAATTGTTGGTGAGCAGATTCGATATGCTGCTCGATCGCAGATTGGGTAAAAACAGGATAAGTTTCTAAAACCATTCCTGTCACAGGATTCAAAGTTTGAATACTCATCAGCAAAACTCCAAATATTTACACGCATGTCATAGCCTAGCACATGCTCACGGTTTTCAAGATTAAATAAAATCGTCAACCCAGTATGCGTCATCCTGAGCATAGCGAAGAATCTAGAACTTGCACAACAGACACGTTTATTCGATAGCTTTGTGAAAACACAACGTGATCCACAACCTGGGTTATGATAAATCTACACATAAGAGCTTGGCCTTTCTCTCAAAATCCACTAAAATAGCGCACAGCGTAAATTCCGTTTCACCTATTGATAGCAGTCCGCACCTAACGACTGCTCTAGTCACCTTGAGATAAATTATGTCATTTTATAAAAAATTAGCTACTATTTTTGCATTGAGTCTATCAAGTATTAGCCTGGCTCAGGCATCTTCCGCCCCCTCTTTATTTCCTCGAGGGTGTGAAATCTCTGGATTTGCTTTTGAAAAAAATTTTTTGATCTTGAATGATCTGGGAAGACAAACTTTATATTTGATGCAAAATCATTCTAATCAGACAATTGAATTAGAACATTACGAAACCCACGCTGACGCCTTTATGAGCCCTAAGTTAGAAGCAAAGCTCGGGCCATCGCATTGGTCTGCTTTTGCTTCAGATGTGCCAAATCTTTATTTTCAATGTTTTGTGAGTCGTGGAGACACACGGGTTGAAATTAATTGTGGCGACGTTTTGGATATTTGCAAATATCCACGTGTCAAATTTGCCTTGAGCAATCAAGGAAATTATTGGGTCTCAACTGACAAAGCCAGGCAGCAGGTCATTACTGATGCTACTGCAAAAGGTATTTTTCTGCATTGGTAACCACTAGAGGAAGGTATTATGGCTAAAATGGAATCCGCTATGCTCCCTTTGGGGACTCCGGCGCCTTTATTTGCTTTACACGATGTATATACGGAGCAATTAATAACCTTAGAGACCCACAAAGGCGCTTTGGCTACCGTCATCGCTTTCATTTGCAATCATTGCCCCTACGTCAAACACATTAACCAAGAGCTGCCGAAATTAGCACAAGATTTTGCTTCTAAAGGCGTGACGTTCATCGCAATCAATGCGAATGATGCCGTGCAGTACCCCGATGATTCTCCAGAAAACATGAAATTAGTCGCTGAACAATTGGGCTATTGTTTCCCTTATCTCTATGATGAAACTCAGGAAGTTGCACGAGCTTACAATGCGCAATGTACCCCTGATTTTTATGTGTTTGACCACCAGTTACACTTGGTTTACCGCGGACAATTGGACGATTCCCGTATTGGCAATGATAAGCCTGTTACAGGCGAATCTATACGCAAAGTCCTCAACAACATGATTGATGGCAAGGCAATTGATGATCATCAAAAACCAAGCATTGGTTGCAGTATCAAATGGATAAAATCATGATGCTATCATCCTCTCGGTGAGAAGATATCAAAAAACGTGGATGAGGGGCGAATAAATCGCCCCAGAAGGATAGCTTATTACTTTGTAGGAACCACTTCGATTTGCATCGTCACAACCAAATCACTATGCAATTGAAGATCAACTTGATATAGACCAATAGAATGGAATACACCCTCTGGCAACATGATCTCACGCTTGCTGATTTCGATGGATTTGGCCAATAAAGCATCTTTGATTTCATTCACGCCCACTGAACCGTACAATTTACCTTCATCGCTAGCTTGTGATGCAATCACGAGAGTAAGATCTTGTAGTTTTGCAGCACGCTCTTGAGCTTTTGCAAACTCTTTCTCAGCTTTTTTCTCTAGCTCAGCTCGACGACTTTCGAACAATGCAATATTTTTTTCAGTAGCAAATACTGCTTTATTTTGTGGGACCAAATAGTTACGTCCGTAACCTGGTTTGACTTTTACTTTGTCTCCCAAAGCACCCAAATTTCTAATTTTTTCTAGTAAGATAACCTGCATTTCTAACCCCTTTTAACGGCAAAAGCCAACCTTATATTAAAAATACTATCTAATAGCCCTAAGACAACGTACATCGGTAACATCACAAAAGGCATAAATATCAATGGCAACATCAGTACGAACAAGACTAAGCGCGATGTTTTATTCATGATAAGGCTGGCACACAAACTTAATCCAGCCATCACATAAAACAAGCCCAGTACCAAAATCACATTCATAGCAACGGTATTCCATTGCCATGCTGCTGCCAACAACACCATCATGACCACAAAGCTGATGCGATTTCCACGAAATGTCAGCATTTCATGCTTGAACCCGCCTGGATAATACAACCGAGATTGCAAAGATCGTGCCATCATCAAAGATGTCAGCACAGACAACATCGCGCTCATCAATTGTATGCCAAATACATAATTGGCTACCACAAGATCAGGTACACCTGAATCCTCATTCAACCATTTCAATAACGCATGATCAGGTTGTGATGTCTTCAAAATCGACTGAATCACAGCATACTGACCTGTGATCCAATCTGGCATGAGTTGTTGAACCAAGAGTGAACTGACCATCACAAGCAAAAACAAAACTGCAGCCACGGCTTGCCAACTAGACGTCATTCGCAAAGTACATGCAGCCATATAGCCCGGCACAAAGAAAAGCATGGTGTTGATCACCGCAACCGAAACCGGCATAACAGGCAAAGACACCATGGCATGGGCCAACATCACCCAAACTAATAGCTGCCCACCCGCACGTTCGCCCTTTCTTAAGGTCACTAAAGCAGTCACCACCATTGCCAACCAAGCACAGTATGGCAGCACAGCAAATATCATCGCGTATAGCAAAGCTCTCTGACGAGAGCCCAATAACGTTTCAGCTTGTTTTTTAATCAATTCACTCAAACGCAACACAACAATTACCGATGACTATCGCAATAAGGCAGCAATCCTAATAATCTTGCGTATTTGATAGCAGCTGTCACTTGACGTTGCGCACGTGCGGTCATACCGGTGATTCGGCTTGGAACAATCTTACCTGTTTCACTGATATAGTTTTTCAATAAATTCACATCTTTATAATCAATATTCATCATATTGTCAGAGTGATTCATTTTTTTGCGACGAAAATATGTAGACATTTAGGTTCTCCTCTTATGCAACTTCGCGTGCATCTTTTGATTCTTTTTTCATCATGACAGATTCCACAGTGATGGCTTCTTTTTTCTTGATGATTAAGTTTCTTAGAATTGCATCGTTGAATTTGAAAGCATTTTTCAATTCGTCTAACGACGTTTGATCACACTCAATATTCATCAAAATATAATGCGCCTTGTGCACATCTTGCATTGGATAAGCGAGTTGTCTTCTACCCCAATCTTCTTTGCGGTGAATCACGCCTTTGTGTTTATGGATGATCGCTTCATAGCGCTCTACCATCGCTGGAACTTGTTCACTCTGATCAGGGTGAACCAAAAACACTACTTCATAATGTCTCATGTTTGATCCTTATGGATAAAGCCTCCTTAAACAAATAAGTAAGGCAAGGTTTTTTAAAAGCGTGCCATCATAACTTATTTTTAGACAAATTAAAACCTTATTTGTGAAGACAAGATCAAGAGTGACGTTAAATTAAACTGTGAGTTGGGGTGGTGCAAAATGAAAAAAGCAGCTTAACTGAGTGTATACATTTACTAATAAAATCCTTCTTTGCGTGATCCTGTTAAAGGACAAAGAGTGGCATCTAAGTTTTGTTTACAATCCTAGGGAGCTCCGACCACTGCGTGGTATAACGAGGTGAGCACATGCTAGAACGCATGGCATAAGCATGTTCAAATCCTTCTGCAGCGAGCTTCAGCGTATTTTTGCCAAATTTATGATTGATTTGATCAAGTATCGTCATCAGAGCATTGATGTGATCTGCTTTTTCTTCTGATGGCTGATCAAGGATATCCATCTGCTGATGATGTTTGTTCATCAACAGATCCGCACAAACACCTGCTTTTTTATAATGCATACCTGGTTTATAGATTTTTTTTAAACAATCTATCGCCGCGTGGGTTATCACGCGCAGATCATCCGTGGGTGTCATAAAAACATGCATCATTTGGTGTTGATATTGAGGTAAATCTTGGCGAAATCTATTCGTTACAATAAATACAGACAATTGTTTCACGCACGACTCCTGAAGGCGTAATTTTTGGTAGACTGTTCTAGCGTGCCTACTCACAGCTTGTATTAACGGATCTAAATCTGTTTGCATCTGGCCAAAGCTTCTAGAAGAAACGATGCTTTGGTGAGGCTCGGCGTCTCTGAGTACATGATGCACTGCAATACCTTGTAATTCCATACCCGTATGAACCACGGGACGAGGAAACTGCTTTTTCAGTGTCAAAAGATCTAGAGCCGCAAGATCAGCAGCTGTTTTGATGGACTGAAGGGTTAGTTTTTTTTGCCATTGCCTACCAATCCCCCACACATCGCCAATTGCAATGCGCGCAAGCCACTGTCGTTGTTGACTGATATTAAACACAGGAATCTTGAGTTCTTTCTTACAAATATGATTGGCAATTTTTGCCAATGTTTTGGTTGGCCCAATACCAATAGACGTAGGCATGCCCGTGGATTTTAGGATTAATTTTTGCAATTTTTGGCAAAATAGATCATGTTCATGCGTGGGCATCTGGCGTAAATCTAGAAATGCCTCATCAATCGAGTATTGCTCCATGGCAGGCCATTCTTGTGCAATCACCGACATGACTCGTTGAGATAAATCACCATAAAGCACATAATTAGAAGAAAAAACATGGATGCGATGACGATTACAAAGGGGTTTAATTTTAAAATAAGGCACCCCCATCGCAATATGGAGATCCTTGGCTTCATCAGAGCGCGCAATCACGCACCCATCATTGTTCGATAGGACAATGATGGGTGCGCTGCGTAAATCAGGCCTAAAAAGACGTTCACAACTTGCATAAAAATTATTACAATCGATGAGTGCGAACATTATTCCGCCTGATGAATCACATGAGTCACCACCCCCCAAATCACAAGATCTTGTTGCTCTGTAATATCAATGGGCAAGTATGCGTCATTTTCTGGTAACAATTGGACACATCCGTTTTGCCGAGATAACCGTTTGACCGTGAGCTCTCCATCAATCGCCGCGATCACTATCTTGCCATGAATGGCGTCTATGCTTTTATCAACAATCAGCATATCTCCCGAACGAATACCTGCATTTGTCATAGAATCCCCTGAAGCAATCACAAAAAATGTGGCTGCCGGGTGTTTGATAAGATGTGCGTTTAAATCAAGATGCATTTCTATATCATCAGCCGCAGGAGAAGGAAATCCTGCTGGTACTCGGCTCGTAAACAAAGGCCGCGCATAAATAGGCTCATCCGTTGTCAGCCAATTTTTTATGGCATCCACTTTGGATATAGGGACTCTAATGGCTTTGGTGGACTCGCCCCAGGTATTACTACCTTTGGGTCGTCCAGAACCTATTCGTTTTCCACCCGCGCCCATGGTAAAATCCATTATGATATATGTACATAATTCAAATGATAGCTGAAATATTTGTTTTGTAAAGAGCCATGAGAGTCAAAAAATCCACATACAAGCAAAACGGTAACTCCCCACGTCATGTATGGACCCCGCCCTGGTTGTCAAGGATTGAATTACAACTGTAGTACTAGGCAACGTCCCTAAAGTTTTTTTCAGTATTCTCAACCTTAATTTGAACACGGATTACTCAGATTACTTCGAACTGCCCCCTCTCCCGCGCTAGGAATTTGAGTAATATGATAATGTCTGTTCGCGGGATGAGGGTTGGGGAGAGGGAATGTCACGGATGGTCATTGACGACGAGATGTGGTCTCGTTTAAAAAAATTGCTTCCAAAACCCAAAGGGCGTCATGGCAATGATGATCGCTTGTTTATTGAGGCAATCTGTTGGATGCTTCGAACTGGAGCGGCATGGCGTGATTTACCACCGGCTTATGGTAATTGGAAAAGTGTTTACAATCGTTATAACAACTGGTCGAAAAGGGGTTATATCACCGCAATATTGGCGGAGTTAAAAAAAAGATGGCGATAAAGAAAGAAACATTGTTGAGCTATTTTTTCAGAAAATTAAGCGCTATAGAAGGATTGCTACAAGGTATGATAAAACAGCCAGAATGTACCTCACTGAAATTATGTTTGTGAGTATACTATTAGTTTTAAAGTAGAGCAGTTATGATGACTTCGAGGATCGATGACGTTTGCTGAAAAACATCATGATTCCAAAAACGCAACTCTTTAAACCGATGTGCCATTAGCCACTCAGTACGCTTTGTATCGTAAATTTGATTGTCCATGTGTTGACCACCATCAAGCTCGATAATCAGTCGTTTTTCAAGACAGACAAAATCAACAATGTAAGTGCCTATTGGTACCTGTCTCTTAAATTTAAATCCGAGTCTATTTGCTCGAAGATGATACCAAAGATGCCGTTCAGCATCAGTGCTGTTTTTTCGTAAATCGCGAGCACGTTGTCTTAGTATAGCTTTTTCGATTTCCCTCCCCCCAACCCTCTCCCGCGAAGGACATTATCATACTACTCAAATCCCTAGCGCGGTAGAGGGGGCAGTTCGAAGTAATCTGAATAATCCGTGCTCAAATTAAGGTTGAGAATACTGAAAAAAACTTTAGGGACGTTGCGTAGATACTTTAACAATGAAAGCTGGATCAGAGCCAGCATCAAGCATTGCTTTGGCAATCTCGACTTTACTATCTAAACGCCCTTTTTCCTCAATACGCTCAGCTAATGTCATAAGTTCCTTACTTGCTTGTGTATGCCTTAATAACACATCCTGGATCCATCTGGGCGTTTGGATTCAAAGACAGATATGATTCTCAATTTAAATTTGGATGTCCTAAACACGGAACGTAACGATTTCATCTAATTCCGAATCTTCAGTATCAGAATAATTTGAATCTGGATCAGATTCCTTGCCAGAGCCATATCCTGATTTTAAATCAAAATACATACGAGATCTGCCTTCTATAACACACCCTTTATTATTGCTTTGTTTAAACGTATCGCTAAAAACTTTCCATCCTGATAGATTAGATATGATTTGATTGTAAAGATTATTTATTGCAAGTAATTTTTCCATCATAACGTCGAAATAGTCGATGGTTTCTTTGCCTGTAACCGCGCCATAATAAGCTCGATGTTGAGCATTATCTAAACCGTTTCGCATGCTTGCACCCCAAAAATCGGCAAAAGAGATTTGTCCTTCCAATAGCAAGGATAAACTACGAGACTGAGCAATAGCGACGGGAAAATCATCGCTACGCTGTGCGAGTGCTCGTTTACGTTCATTCAAATCGGGGTATGTATAAATATGCCCATCTTCAGTTCTATATAGCCTAACTAATACTTCAACAGTTGTAATTAGAAAAAGAAGAGCATTCAGTAAATGAAGATTATTTTTAGTGCGTTCGTCAGAGGGTTCTGCCGTTTCTCTATCTGAATCGATTTTAATGTTTTGATATTTGTTTAGATCGGTATGAGTAAAAGGGATAAGTTGGGTCAAATTTCGGTTTATTAGACGCAGAAACTGCGCCTGTCTCTCATCATGAGTAGCAGCACCTCTATCCCATGTTGGCTTAGTAAAATTGTTAAGTCTTGTTTCTAATCCTGCTCCATACGCAATATCATGCTCAAGTTTAGGAACGACTTGCATCGAAAAATTTCCTTGCTGTCTGGTAGCAAAAGAGTTTTCCCTAGTCAATTTTATTTTAGTAATACCTATTTTAAAGGTAAGTTCTGGCATATGTCCTTGCTCAGACATAATTTTTGCTAAAGCAATAATAAAGCTTCGTCTGGGTAATCCATCCACTGCAATTGGAGTTGTTTGGCGGCTATCTTGATGATTCTTTATTCTTGTATATATCTCAAAAGAACGTTTGTTCTGATTTAAGGGCATCCCAATTCTAAAAAACCTTTGAGTCACTTGCCGTTGCCATTTGTATTCAAATTTATTCGCCCGCGCTTTGTTAGGAAATCTATATAAGGATACTTGACGGCTTTCTTTATCTTGCCCTGCTCTCACAATTTTACCCTTATAGGGATCAATTGCCGCTTTTTTGAAATTTTCAACCAATAGATCTTCAGTCGAGGACTGAAGTTTTTCTCGTATAAGATTTATTAATGAATCCGGAGCACCCATGTTTTCAGCAAATATCAATATGGATTCTTTTTTTTCTTTCCACGAGCTCCACTCACTCCACTCGTTACAATCTGAGTCAGTGATAAGTGGGCCATGGGCATCTTCTTTGAAAGTTCTTATTCTAAATCGCGCTTGCTTTATATATGGGATATCATTAAATAACGTGTTAATTAAAACTACAGCCGCATCAAAATTTTGAGCTGAGAGTGCATGGTGAATTAGGCTTTCTTCGTAATTGGTTTCATATTCTTTCTGAGTACGGGATACGCCATCTGCACCACGATAATTATGAGACCGTTTATAAGTATAATCCAAATCAAAGCCAAAACGACTGATATCTGGCACTTTCCCTTCCGAAATAATACTTTGAGCCTGTTCAAAAGTTATTTGTTCGCTAATATTTTCCATGGGATTGTATTCATTCAAAAAATAGAGGTTTGCATTATAAATCTGATAAATTTATACGTCCATGACATATTTCCCATAGAAAAATCATCACAAACGCACAATGAATCTGCGCTCAAAATAAAGAAAACATCCAAAAGTCTGAGCCAATTCATCAATACCTTGAGTCATAGTTTATCTCTTTATCAATGCCTATCTGAAAATAAGCAGATTATATACTACGACTAATGACACAAAATTATTTACAGACCCCCGTTTTAGTCGCTGTCACATGCAACCATTGTGTTTTTCCTGCCACGCGAAACCCTGATTCATCCAGGTTTTTTACATTAACTTAATACGTGCCGCTTGCTGGAGATCCCTCTCTTCGCTCGGGATGACGCGGGGAGTTACGCAAAACGTAACAATAGAAATAGATATTTTGCGTCAAGTGCCTGTCTCAGGGTACAACACGCGGGACAACCTAACCGCTGAGCATATTGCAGAAAATCATGAGGATTACTCTACCGATGACATCACTTACGCAACTCATGATAGGGACGCATCAAGACTTATCTAAAAGACAGGGTATCGTTTGCCTGTACCAATCCAGACAATAAGATCAAGCCCGTATCTACTGTTCTCACTGTCAAATGAATCGTGTTATGACATGCTATCCACATTGCATTACAGTGTAATTGGCTTGTGTTCCCCCCACAAGTTCTTACAGTCGCCAAAGAAATGCTTTGTTGAGCCGTATCAGGTTTTATAATAATCGTTTGCAATACCTCTTCGCTATCCGGATAAACCCCACTGATTTCAAGGGCTTGTTCACCGTTATTTGTGATATATAGGGCATGACAATGACTCGACAAAGCCAAGGCTTGGGGAATCTGAGCAGACAAGAAGCCGATAAAGAGTAGTGATCTTAAGAGTGACATGGATAGCTCCTATTTGTGCTCAATTATTATACATAAACTCATCAGCTCGATCAAGGCATCCCTCCGCCCCAAGCGGCCCAACACGTTCTCGAAACACCGCATGACCAGGGCAACTCGCACAGCGCGTCATCTATTTTGGGTCTTTGACAGAAACTTGGCGTTCGAATACTCATTTAACAGGCTCAAGCCATTTCAATTGTTGTGTCAGATGCTTCTTCAAGACGCTGAGTATGTTTTATTTTATAGTCGTTATTCTGGTCTAAAAATAAAACGGTCGGCTCCCAATGACTGAGCTCATGAGTATCAAACTCCGCATAAGCGCAAATAATCACTCGGTCACCGATATTTACCAAATGGGCACAAGCACCATTGGCACACATCATTCTAGAGTTACGTGGTGCTTTGATCGCATAAGTGATAAATCGCTGCCCATTCGTAATGTTCAACACATGAATTTGTTCATTTTCTTGAATACCAGAGACTTGAAGCAACTCCTCATCAATACTAAAAGATCCTTCATAGTTTAGATCCGCTTGGGTAACTGTAGCTTGATGTAGTTTTGCGTATAAAAAAGTTCTTTTCATAGTCTTATTTCCTTGATTCATAAGCTGATCTGAATAACCACCACTGTGTCATTTAATATGAACAGGACCTACTCAGGGGGCCTAATTTTAATACATTGCGCTTTTCACAACAAGGAACGCATTGAATATTCAACAAAAATTGCGATTGATGGTGTACCTATCAAAGATACCGCCAAGTCAATACGCCGAGGCGAACCACAGTCACATCTGTGTCTGGACAAGGTTCTTGCGGGCCTAGCGTTGCAATCCTTATTTGAATCATATGGTGTTTCCAATGCATATCCATGACCGACAACAACCAATGATGCGTACTCCCGCCTTCTTTTGATCGGGCTGATTTGACACAAGCCAGGATCCCTAGATCAGTGACACCGTATCGATATGTTGTGTCGAACACGCATCCAGAATGCAATGTATCCACACGCCATGGATGATCTTCTTTTACAGAGATCACGCATTGCTTTGCAGGATGACGCGCAAACTCATGGGCCAAGTGATCTGCCGCATCCTCGAGACGTGCTGCGCGTTCTTCATAGCGATGCCATTGATAATGGCGTTTGAGTGATAACGTTATCAATCGCATATTTGCAAGCACCAATAAAGATAAAACACTCATCATGAACATGACGGTCATCAATACAAACCCTCGATGCGTCATAAATGATGCATTCTAATATCAAGAGGAATATGGCGTTGTTCTGTGGTGCCCAACTCCAAGTGTAATACAGATTGGCCGTGATGCCGCTCTAACTGCCCATGCAAACGAGTCACATCAGGCATCAACTCCTCCCTGTGTTCATGGTATTGATAAAATAATCCTGACTGACGTTGTCGACTAGAATGGAGTCCAAAAGACTCCTCCACCCATTCTCCCAAGTAAATCGGTGCATGATACTTAAAGGTCAACTCTTTTGAACACTCGATGATCGTCTGGTGATGAGCCGATAGGATACGATAATCAGCCACTACTTCTGCATGCTGACAATCTGCAATGATGATTGGGCTTTTGGGGTGTAAGATAAGTTTTTCTGGTGTATACAGTTGGTGTTGATGATCAATATGCTCAATGCGAACAAAAGCCTCTTGCATACGATACAGGCTGATCTTAGACACGGGCACGCTATCAAATATCAGCGTAGGTAAAACATGCCCTGTGCGGTGATCCAGGCTCACCAATCGAGACAAAGGCAAACAAGGGGTGAACCCTGCTTGATGTCCTCTTCTACGAATCAAATCAAGCACATATTGTATCCGAGCGCTGTGATCAATCGCCAGGCCTGCCAGATGGAATTGTTGTCTGATTTGCACATATTCTTGCATTAAAACTGTGATGATACTCAAAGATAACGTCAAAGCAATCATACATTCAATGAGACTTAAACCATGCTGAAACCAGGTTTTATCAGGCGCCTCACGTTCTCTGGCATTATTGAGATCTAACCAATGTTGATCTTGTTGCTTGATATGCTCGCGCAAACGATGCATTTGCCATTGTTGTTTTAATAACGCTAGTGATATGCTGGTCATTAATAGTAATGCAATCAACACTTCACTCAGTGAAAAACCACGTTCCGTCATAGTCTTCCTTGCTAAGGTTGGTGACGAACTGTAACGTGTTTTGCATAGATGATGCAAGGAGGCTACGCGATGCGCTGTGATTATGATGCCTTACCTCATATCGGTATTCGAGAACTTTCACCGTATGTTCCAGGAAAAAGCATTGAAGAAGTCGCAAAGGAATTTGGCATCAGCGATATCATCAAATTAGCTTCCAATGAAAATGCCTTTGGCTGTAGTCTGAAAGTGACAGAAGCATTGCATCAGCTCACTCCCACTATTCTTTCGCGATACCCTACCTCGGCTCATCATCCTTTACGTCAACAATTGAGTGATTTCTTGCAGATCGATCCCCCAATGCTCACGATTGCCAATGGGTCTGATTCTATTTTTGGATTATTATTAACTTGTTTTGCGCTTCATCAGGGCAAACATATGCTCACTCATGACTATGCATTCAGTTCCTATGAAATTCAAGCACATACTTTAGGGATAGACGTCAAAAAAAGCCGTACACAAGATTGGCAAATTGACATCAATGCGCTGTTAACTGCATGTAACGATAAAACCGGTCTTATTTTTATTGCCAATCCTAATAATCCAACGGGCTTAATGATCGGTCTCCAAGACGTTATTCAAATATTAGATCATATCCCGGAAACAACAGTATTGGTTCTAGATGAAGCATATTATGAGTTTATACAGCCTTTACCAGACTCCATCGCACTGTTAAAGCGCTATCGCAACTTGGTCATCACTCGAACTTTTTCCAAAGCCTATGGTCTGGCAGGGTTACGATTAGGTTATGCTATTGCCGACCCGCAAGTGACTGCTCTTATTCAAAAAGTTCATCTACCGTTCACAGCAAATGTTGTGGCAATGCATGCTGCATGTGCTGCGTTAACAGACCAAGCATTTGTCCATCAGGCCCAACAGGCCATCGCAACCAATCGGCTTATGATGGCCCAAGAATTGGATCATCATCACATCGATTATATCCCCTCTCATGCAAATTTTTTAACCATTGATTGTGGACAAGATGGCATGCCCATTGCCAAAAAATTGCAACAGCATGGCATCATAGTGAGACCGCTTCACCCTTATGGCATGCCATCCTATTTGCGTGTTACTATAGGAACCACTGAACAAAACCAACGATTTTTGCAAGCGTTTTTCAATATTATTTTTCAAGGAAAATGACATGTCTAGCTCTTTAACCACCAAACGATGCGAATCCTGTGAAGGCATTGGAGAAGCACTTAAACAAGAGCAAATCGCGCAGCTGATGTCGCAATTAGCGGAGGGTTGGAAAGTAACTCCTGATCAAAAACAGATTAAAAAATCATTTTCATTCTCTGATTTTTACGAAACAATGGCTTTTGTCAATGCATTGGCTTGGATTGCAAATCAGGAAAATCACCACCCTGATCTGGAGATTGGGTATAATTATTGTCATATTACATTCATGACACATGCGCTTGAGGGATTGTCCTTGAATGATTTTATTTGTGCAGCTAAATGTGATCAGCTGCTGACAAATTAACAAAACTTAACTGAAAAGATCGAGGTTTTCTATCAGTCCTTACAATCGGTTGAACATTAGGTCGCTTGCGTCTCACGACCTGAAGGCTCAACCGACCCTAATGACCTATAGTCTAGGCTAAATATTCCCAGCCCACTGTACGCCTATGTACGGGCCGTTCAATGCAAAATTTGCTTCTGACCCTACTTCATTACTCAGTAGAACATTAAAATAATTCACAAACATATACCCAGCATTCAAACTTACGTTCCCTTGAGCAATTGCGTGGCTATATACCGCACCCAATTTTAACTCCACTTCGGGAATAATTAAGGACTTTGTACCAGAACTATTGGTTGACGTATCAAAAGCATCAGCTTGTATAAAACTGCCACTTCCAACAAGGATGGCAGTGGCACCTTTTGCATAAATACTTAAATTGTTGATCACGTCGTAAAACAAATTTGCGCCAATACGAGGACCAACACCATTATACCAAGCGTTGATAGATTCACTTCCAGGTATTCCTGTCAGGGTGGTGCCACTATCAAAAAAAGACGACTCTATATGAGTATATTGCAATCCACCTAGTAAACTCGCCCTACTTTTTTCACTCAGGTTAACATTTTTCCCCAATTCCAAATTAACTGCATCCCATTTCGGAGTAATGGTATAGACGTCATGATTCGCGTTGCTTAAATACTTATATCCAAAATTCGTAGTATGATCATAGTGATACCAACTCAACAAAAGTTGATGATCGGGATGAAGAGAATATGCAGCCTCAAGTAAAAAACCCCAGCCCCAATTAGGTGCTATATAATTTTTGACATAAGTATCTGTTGCAACAATTGTATTAGGTAAAGCAGAAAAAGAGCCGGTATAGGCGGTCTGCAAATAAAGTGCTTGTGCTCCTACACTCCAAACCTGATCCACATTTTTTGTATCACCCTCATGACCCATTGCTCCAGCGAAACCAATGGCATTGCAAGTTAAAAGAGCCGCGACTAAACATTTACGTTGGAACATACCTACACTCCTGTGATCGTCTTCTTGCTGATCAATATCTCCTATTTATGATTTGTAAGTCAAGTCTACACGGTAAAGTCATCTACATTTAGTCGATAGGTGGTAAGACATAATATACGCATGATTACGCCACGCATCCTCAGGCAGTCACCGTTCATAAAAAAACCCGCCATTCGGCGGGTTTTAATTTGGAAAGGAAGAGCAGGCTTACATCATACCACCCATGCCGCCCATTCCACCCATTCCGCCCATGCCGCCCATACCACCAGCATCAGCAGAACCTTCATCTTTCTTTGGCAACTCAGCAACCATGCATTCCGTGGTCAACATCAAGCTGGCAACAGATGCTGCATTTTGTAATGCCGTACGAGTCACTTTGGTTGGATCCAAAATACCCATTTCAACCATATCACCATATTCACCTGTTGCAGCATTGAAACCAAAGTTTCCTTTAGATTCAGCTACACGATTAACGACAACAGACGACTCATATCCAGCATTTGCCACGATTTGACGTAAAGGTGATTCAATAGCACGACGCAGAATGTCGATACCCATATTTTGATCATGGTTATCACCTTCTAGACCGTCTAGGGCTTTTTGCGCACGAACCAACGCAACACCACCACCAGCAACAATGCCTTCTTCAACAGCAGCTCTGGTTGCGTGCAACGCATCTTCTACACGTGCTTTCTTTTCTTTGACTTCAAACTCAGTAGCACCACCCACTTTGATCACCGCAACACCGCCAGCCAATTTGGCAACACGTTCTTGCAATTTTTCACGATCATAATCAGAAGAGGTTTCAGCCATTTGTGCACGAATTTGAGTAATACGTTCGTTAATGTCTTTGGCTTTGCCATGTCCATCAATGATCGTAGTATTGTCTTTGGTAACAACCACACGCTTTGCTGTACCCAAATCTTCTAAACTTGAACCTTCTAAGCTCTTACCAATTTCTTCAGAAATCACTTGTGAACCAGTAAGAATCGCAATATCTTGCAACATCGCTTTACGTCGATCACCAAAACCAGGTGCTTTAACAGCACAAACTTTAACGATGCCACGCATGTTATTCACCACCAATGTGGCCAATGCTTCACCTTCCACATCTTCAGCAACGATCAATAATGGACGGCCAGATTTTGCAACGCCTTCCAAAACAGTCAACATATCGCGAATACTTGAAATTTTCTTGTCAACCAACAGAATGAACGGTTGTTCTAATTCTGTAGACATGTTTTGTTGGTTGTTGATGAAATAAGGAGAGATATACCCACGGTCAAATTGCATACCTTCAACCACAGACAGTTCATTGACCAAACTGTTACCATCTTCAACGGTAATCACGCCTTCTTTGCCTACTTTTTCCATAGCTTCAGCGATGATCGATCCGATCGCTTCATCAGAATTCGCAGAAATAGTACCCACTTGGGCGATAGCTTTGCCATCTTTACAGGGTTTAGACATGTCTTCTAATTTCTTAGTAACAGCCAAAACTGCTTTATCAATACCACGCTTCAGATCCATTGGGTTCATACCAGCGGCAACCGCTTTATGACCTTCAACCAGAATCGCACGAGCCAACACTGTAGCTGTGGTTGTACCATCACCAGCTGTATCAGATGTTTTAGACGCAACTTCTTTAACCATTTGCGCGCCCATATTTTTAAAACGATCTTCAAATTCAATTTCTTTTGCAACTGACACACCATCTTTGGTCACAGTAGGTGCACCATAAGATTTTTCAAGAACGACATGACGTCCTCTTGGGCCCATTGTGACTTGGACAGCATTTGCCAGAGCATTCACACCAGCCAGCATTTGTTGACGAGCATCGTCGCCAAAACGTAGTTCTTTAGCCATTTGATATTTTCTCCATTTAATCTAAATTATTTTTCGACCACAGCCATGATGTCATCTTCGCGCATCACAACCAGTTCTTGATTATTAAGTTTGATTTCTGTACCACTATATTTACCAAATAGGATCACATCACCCACTTTCACTGCCAAAGCCCGTGTGTCTCCATTATCTAATAGCTTACCTGTACCAATCGCAACCACTTCGCCACGCATTGGTTTTTCAGCAGCACTATCGGGAATCACAATACCACCCGCAGTAGTGCGTTCATCTTCTAAGCGACGAACAACAACACGATCATGTAAAGGACGAATGTTCATACTCATACCTAAGTCTCCTGTTTGTTAAATGTTTTGAAGTTGAGTCGACAAATTGCTGTCACAAATGAGACATCTGTCTAAATAAACAACTTTCATACTTCAGTGTTAATTCACGCTGATGTGAGCTATATGGGGGCTACGAAGTCCGTTTTCAAGAGCCATGAAACATTTATTTTTATCCTCTCACCTGTAAACCTGGGTTCACAGGTCTTGCCTCAGTCAAATGACCTGATTACACTACAGGTATGAACCCAGGAATGGATGCGGATTTTTGAACATAAAAAACCTTTTTATCGCATTTAGCACCCTATTTCTTTTACTGTTCGTCGTGAACATAAACACCCTTTACCCCATCGCAACCTACCACGCTACTAACATCCGTTATATAGGCGAAAAATCTTCTTCAAAGCCAACTGGCTTTATCAAAATGAATGCATTGAACGATGTGGTTCAACCCAAATTCATGTCGATGGACTTTGACTTCAAGACCTTTCGCCCTAGTCACGATAATTTGTTTCAAATAGGGAACTCAGCCAGCGCGCTCAGAATGGAAATCACACCACCAGGTACCCTTACCCTTATGTTGGGTCAAGGAAAACATCTGATTGTCTCACATCATATAGAGCCTAATCGTTCTTATCATATTCGGTTACTCACTGATTTCAATGAGTACCTGAAAGTCTATTTTGAAGAAAAAACGTACCGCATCCCCCCCCATCAATTAGAGAAAATGAGCTATGATTTCTCTGAGTTTGTGGTGGGCACAGGGCTTTATAAACTAAGGCCGCTGCAAGGCGAGATAGAACATCTAAAGCTTGCTCTCATTTATTCTCAAAAAACAATGTTTCACAAAATCTTGGGTGGTCTGATGGCTGCCTGTGTCCTTATGATTGGCGTGTTAGTATTAGTGCACTTAAAATCACAGTGGCCCCATAAATCCAGTTATCAGTTACCCTCATTGCTCCCACTTCTAGCACTTACAGGATGGGGGGTAAGTTTTGGTTTGTTCAGTTGCATTGTCACCCATTACGCTCATTTGCCCACATGGCTCCCTTATTGCGTAGTCTTAATCTCTGTTATAAGCCTTATCTTTTCTCCTGTGATATTGCGAAAAAAGCTCTTACGCTTAATTGACAAAAACCAGTGGTTTTTTGGATCACTGCCCCTTATCACCCTGTTATTTTTGATGATAAAAACACTGTGCAATCATGGCTATCATTGCCCGTTTTCGATCTGTTTTTTCTTGATAACAAGCTTTCTGATTTCTCTCAGCTTTGTCGTGCCTATCTCCAAAAATTATCGCTATGTTTTCAAACAACTACCCATCATCTTGTTTCTAGTCAGTGTGAGTTTACTGGGTTGGGCATCAGTATTCGATCTTCCCAATTGGGTAGATACCTATGAGCAGATAACAAATAGCTATATCTCTTTTTGTTTGGGCTTAGTGGTTTTACTGATAGCAATCATCTTTGTATTTCACGACAAACCCGACAGCATTTTGCGACGAAAAACATTCAGACGATCTTTTTATATCATTGATTTGGCTGCAGTTTTGGCTTTCTTATGGTTAAGTTTTCGTTTTGACCCTTTGGGCAACACTGCACTGCAGTTGAAATATGTCGCAGCACCCATTGAAGCATTGAAAAACGGCGGCTGGTTGTTATGGGACACCCCCTCTCAACACGGTTTTCTCAATATTCTTTTAGCTTCTTTGATTCCCATCAAATCCTCTTGGCAATGCTTTTATCTTTTTCAAGGCCTGTTATTATTCGTTGTTGCAAACCTGTGGTATGCGGTGGCAAAAAAATATGCCCAACAAAGCCTATTCAATCGTATGGTCGGATTGCTCTTGATTATTTCAAGTTTGTTTTGTGCGGATCCACAGATGATGGGCCCTTACTTATACCCATTTTCTTCAGTACTACGATTTTTTTGGTGCTATATACTTATCGCGTATTTTTTATGGAAACCAGTCTACGCGTCCTCACAAAGCCTGGGTATGTCTCTCTTATGGATTCTTGGTGTACTTTGGTCTGCTGAAAGCGCTATGTACGCCACATGTATATTTTTTTCGGCAAGTTTTGCCCAATTCTTCTGGTGCTTAAAATCAAGGTCTCACATCTTATCCTCATTGGTCTTGCGTCATTTTATCATACCGCTGGGATTGTTTGTCTTCACCCTAATTGCAGTCAGTCTTTTCTATAAACTCACGTTACATCATTTCCCAGATTGGCGTTGTTTTATGCAGTACAGCCAATCGTCTGCATCTGGTGTTGGCATGCCCTTTATTCACCGGAATGGTTATATTCTATACTCTGCTCTGCTGTTTATTGGATTGATTCATGTATATATTGGCTTAGACAAATCCTTCAAAAAAAGCGCCTATCAAGTACCTATTGCGGCCATGTTTGGCTGTCTTTGGGCAGTAATAACCTATATCATGGGAACAGCAGAACCTGATGCCATGATAACGCTTTTGCCTGTCTTGGGATTTATTGTTTATTTTGCATTATTGATGACAAAAAACAAATCGTTGGGATTGTATAAAGTGACTTTGCAGCTCACGGCCGTGCCCATAATTTGTTTACTTCTGATGGACACATTATCCCCAAGACTTTGGCAAACCATATTGTCTTCCCAAACCATGACACCGAATATTGAGTCAAAATTATTCGCCCCGACAAACACAGAAGTCAAAGAATTAACAACATAGAAGGATAAACAAGATCGCATAGCCAGTAGCCAATGGTATACTATAGGTTGTTTTCATCTGCCATAGGACTTATTTGATGCGCATAGGATTCGGTCTAATCTTGTTGTTACTCTTGCCTTTAGGCTGTTTTTCGGCACCTTTGCCAGAAGATGCTGCGTTTCGCTTCACAATATCGCCATTTGATGCGAATACCTTACAATTGAATTGGTCTGTAAAAAAAGGTTATTTTTTATACAAAGAAAGAATTTCGGCACAAAATTCGGAACAAAAATATTTACAACTGGGCCCCATTCACTACCCAGATCCTCAAATCAAATTATCCAAACAAGGGGAACAAATTCTGGTGTATAGGCATACATTGCGCCTGTCGCTGCCAGTATTAGCACATTTAAGTGGAGAGTTTTTGATTCAAGTTCATTACCAAGGATGTTCAGATGAGGGATTTTGCTACCCACCCCAGGCTAAACAAATCAAACTAACCTTTAACAAAGAGCGAGCACTCAGCCAAGCGACCATCGAAGCTGAGCTCCCCACAGCCCCCCAAGCTTTCATACCCTCTCAAGACACTAAAATCAAATCTTTATTCGCCACTTCAAATCCAATTTTGATCCTGCTGAGTTTTTTGGGTTTTGGGCTATTAATTGCTTTTACGCCCTGTGTCTTACCTATGGTACCCGTACTGTCTGGTATAATTGTTGGACATGGTCCTACCATTTCAACACGTAAAGCATTTCTCTTGTCTTTGAGTTATGTCATCAGCATGTCTATAACTTACGGTGTTATCGGTGCCATTATTGCCAAACTTGGTGCTAATCTACAAATTCTGATGCAATCACCCCTGGTCATTGGTTCGTTTAGTCTGATTTTCGTTGTCTTGGCATTATCGATGTTTGACGTGTACCAGTTTCGTTTACCTCTTGCATGGCAAAACCGAATTGCTAACATCACACGTAGCCATGAAGGGGGTCACTATTTAAATGCCGCATTAATGGGCTCGATGTCGATTTTGATCTTATCTCCTTGCGTCACTCCACCGCTGATCGGCGCATTGACGTACATCGCAGAAGCAGGCTCTGTGCTCTTGGGATCTCTGAGTTTATTTTTTCTAGGCATGGGCATGGGCACACCTTTGTTATTGATCGGAGCATCCGCCGGTAAATTATTGCCAAAAACTGGGATGTGGATGAATACCATCAAATATCTTTTTGGCATCATGCTTTTAGGACTGGCCATCCATTTATTGTCGCGCTTATTGTCCCCCTTCATCAGCATGATGTTATGGTCCACCTTATTCATTGTTTCCGGTTTGGGGCTCAAACCCTTTTTTAGACCTGCATCTGGCCGTGAATTTTTCCTTCAAGCCATTAGCATTATGCTTATGCTCTATGGCGCCTTTATTTTTTATGGCGCCAGCGCGGGACATACTGACCCATGGCGACCTTTTTTGGCATTCACAACCACACCTGCCACTGCTGTGGTTCAATATGACAAGATAGTCACCAATTTGAGTGATGCACAAGACACGTTGCTAGAGGCCCAAAAAGCAAACAAGCCGGTTCTTTTAGACTTTTATGCATCATGGTGCGACAGCTGCCAACACCTCGAAAAAATCATATCGAGGGACAAGCAAATTCGAGAGCTTCAACATAGGCTTATGCTCGTTCAAGTTGATCTGTCTAAAAATAACGAGCACACACGGGATCTGCTCAAGTTTTTCAACGTCATAGCACCACCAACTTTTCTATTTTATGATGCTAAAGGACAACTTATCCCGCAATTACAATGGGTAGGTAATCTACATATTGATGAGCTTGTGGATAGAATCCATGAGGTGTTAAGGCAAACAGATGCTCACAATAAATTATCTTTAGATAATGATGGCGTGCTAAAGTAAATATCAAATCGAACACTTTTACCGGGCATACTGTCTTGGGGTGTGATCAAAGGAGCCAAGCGCTGAGGCCATTTTACAACTACTTTTTTTTTGGCTTTCTTGATGGCAAGTCGAATCAAAGCGCTTGCGTCTTCATCGGGTCCGAACAATTGCTGGAGTGCTTGCATATCTTTTTTGACCAGCGCCGACTTTTGCCGCTCAGGATGCATGGGATCTATATAAATAAGATCAGGATGTTCTTCAGCAACCAGAGTATCCAAATAGGACAACGCATCTTGGTATACCAAAGACAAGTGTAAGTGTTGCGATTGTAGTCTTCCCAACCCATCGGCCAACAAAGCCGCCATAATGGCTTGGCGTTCGATCAATGTCACATGAGCACCACAATACGCCAATAGTGCCGCGTCTCTTCCCCAGCCCGCCGTCACATCAAGAATGTTCATACCAGGTTTTGGTTTACATGCACGAATCAGGCTATGATGCTTGTCAATTTTATGCGCTTTTAATTCAGCATCAAAATCGACCATCAACGGAGAAAATCCCTTCATCAATAAAGTCAGGCCTTGCCTCGTCAACTGTAGTCTCGGCAAAGTGACTTGATCAAGCTGCAATTGGTAGGTATCCGCGATAACCAGCGCCTCATCCGCAAGGGCTGCTGTCTCAAAACCAATTGGAACATTGTGATTCATAACCATGCTCTGTTTTGCCGCTACTGCATTGGCAATAGCGGCTTACTTAGGGTGAGGGATGCTTATTTTTTTGCCGCTTTATTGATCAACTCTTGCAAAGTTTCTTCGCTGGCTGCGCCAGGAATAAACGACGACTCCGCACCTGGTTTATACTGCCCGTTTGGTGTTGATAGCACAACAAACGCAGGTGTACCCATCAAATGAATCGATTCGGCAAGCTTACGGCTTTCTTCCAAAATATCAGACACTTTTTTACTGTTCATGTCTTTTTTCAGAGCAGTCATATCTAAACCAACCTGGCTGGCAATCGCCATGATTTGCTGTTCATCCAGGCGCTTGTCCGCTTTGAACAAAGCAGATTGCAAAGGCATATACTTACCTTGCATCGCCGCAACAATTGCTACTCTTGAAGCCATTTCAGACTCTTTGCCAAAAATAGGAAATTCTTTGAAAATCACGCGTAGATTAGCGTTTTTCTTAATCAATTCATTGACCACAGACTTCATTTTGACACAATGACCGCATTGATAATCAAAAAACTCTACTAAAGTTACGTCCCCTTTTGGATTACCGGCTACCGTCAAAGTACCGCTCACCAACGCACTGCCATATTGCGCGATGGCCGATTTAGCTTGCGTTTGCATCTGATCTTGTTGTTTTTTCTGTAATGCTTGCGATGCTTCCACCAATACCTCAGGGTTTTCTACTAAATAATCATGGATAAGATGTTGCACTTCTGTTTTTTGAGACGCTGTCATAGCAGTCTCAGCATGAGCCAATGGCATACCCAAAGCAACAGCCAAAATGCTCATAGGGATTATTGTGTTGATTTTCATTTACAGTCCTTATTTATGAAATTTCAATTCGCACCGTAGCATTTGGAGTGTAAAAATTCAAGAGACTCACATAAATTTACCGTGTTACATGCCAAGCATATACATGCATTTGAACGCAACACAGCCTTTTAAGTAGATAAGCTCTGTACATGACAAAAAACCTGTCATGCCCGCGTAGGCGGGCAACCATTTCTGGTTTGGAACTGAAGTAAATTAAGAGAACTCGCTGACATACAATGAAAATCATATCATCTCGATCGTCAAAAGGAGGTTATATGGAGTGTATCAGGGAGTTGAAGGATAGTTTAAACATGTATTTTGGCTGGAACAAGGCGAGAATGACATGTTTTGTAAATATGTTGCTTGCATTGCTGGCTATTGCATTTACATGGGCTCATCGTACTGGCAAATGGCAGAATGAGCAAAAGCCAATAAAAATCAAAAAACATGGCAGACCTACCGTTAGTCTGTTTCGTTATGGTCTGGATTTTTTGTGTGATTCTATTGTTCGGTTAGCATACAAAACCAATCACTTTCAACAAGCTCTGAAAATCCTGAACTTCATGCCATCGCCCACTTGTTCCTGATCGCTTATAATATTTTTGCTGGTAGCAGCGGATTATCCTATGGAAAAATAACAGTGATCCGGCAGGAAGTAATTTTTTAGCAACCAACCAGGATGAACAATGGAAGAAAAGCGTAACTCCCCACGTCATCCCGAGCGCAGCGAGGGATTGTAAGTCTCAAATTTAG
>CAZVEH010000018.1:0-43682 GCA_964625775.1 uncultured Legionella sp.
AAGTACCACACGACAGGAGATCCCTCGATGCGCTCGGGATGACGTGGGGAGTTACGAGGACTAAATCTCAACCGCGGGTTTTGCAGGTTTTTTTAACTTTTATTTCAACCAAATTTTACGACTTAACCGCATGCTGTACCACCAACACCGCGCCTTCCATAGCCACAATACGAACCGTTGCACCCATCGGCAAATCTTCATCGCATTTGATCTGCCATATGGTATCACCCATGCTGATTCTGCCTGTACCATGGGTGATAGCCGATTTCAGCGTCACTTCTTGTCCTATCAACTGATCTGCCTTTTTATTTAAAAGAGGCTTATCGGAGGTCTGCGTGCGACGATATTTTAAAATCATCTTCCAGCATAGCGCATCTAATACCGTTAAAATAGAAAAGACAATAAGCTGAGTGCTCAAAGCAATGCCTGGAAATATCAGCGGTAACACCGCAACAATAAAGGCTGAAGCACCAAAAAACAGCAGAAAACCCGAGCCCGTCACCATTTCAACCAAAAAAAACAGTGCGCCAAGTCCAACCCAATACAAAGCATTATCCATTCTTATGATCCTTGCCAAAAGACGCTCTTGCCAATTCAGTAATACCTGCAATTGATCCAAGTACATTGCTTGCCTCTAGCGGCATGAGAATCACTTTTTGATTGTCAGCAGAAGCAATTTTTCCTAGAGCTTCGATGTATTTTTGCGCTACAAAATAATTGATGGCCTGTACATTGCCATCTTTAATGGCTGCAGACACCACATCGGTGGCTTTTGCCTCTGCTTCTGCCAATCGTTCGCGCGCCTCAGAATCACGATACGCGGCCTCTTTTTTACCTTCGGCTTGTAAAATCAGAGCCTGCTTTTCTCCTTCTGCGCGAAGAATTGCAGATTGTCGTTGACCCTCTGCTTCTAAAATAGTTGCGCGCTTATCTCGTTCCGCTTTCATCTGTCGGCCCATGGATTCCACCAAATCTCTAGGCGGAGCGATCTCCTTAATCTCCACCCGAGTGACCTTGATACCCCACGGTGTTGTGGCCTGATCAACCACCGTCAACAATCTTGTATTAATTTGGTCACGCTGCGACAACATGCTGTCCAAATCCAAAGAACCTAGCACGGTACGAATATTCGTCATGATTAAATTACGAATAGCTGTTTCTAGATCTTTGACTTCATACGCAGCTTTTGCAGAATCCACAACCTGGTAAAAGATCACCGCGTCCACTCTAACCATTGCATTATCAGAGCTGATAATTTCTTGGGCGGGAATATCTAATGTTTGCTCCATGATATTCAGCTTGACGCCTATTCTATCCATAAGAGGCACAATAATGGCCAGACCTGGCTGCAATGTCTTGGTGTATCGGCCAAAACGCTCCACCGTCCACTCATAGCCTTGAGGGACTTGTTTCACGCCCATGAAAAGAAACGTCAGCGCTAAAGCCACTATTAATCCAGTTACAAGCATGGGTATCCCCTCGTGTGTTAGCTTGCTTTTTTAATTCCTCTCATTCGCTCTGTGAGCACCCTCCCCCCCCTGCGGGGCGAAGGTATTTTAAATGACAGGGCTCCGAACTTTGATGATAAAACACTGATGAATTTTATCATTGCGCTTAAAATCCACATCAATGGTGTCTTTGGTAATATCTTGAACGTTAAAGTCCTGAATAAGAGTGGGACTTAATTTAAACTGACGCAAATTGCTTGAAAAATACAAGGTTCCATTCGGTGCTAGCAATAACATGCACGCTCTGATCATGTGTTCATGATCGCGCGCAATATCTAACGTTTGGTTCATACGTTTTGAATTAGAAAAGCTAGGAGGATCTAAATAAATCACATCAAAACGATCGCGCGTTAACCCCAACCATTCCATACAATCATACTGGATAAACTGATGCTTTGAAGAGGCGAGTCCATTCAAATGAAAATTATCTTCCGCCCAAGTCAGGTAAGTACGCGACAGATCTACATTCGTCGTCAGAGCACCGGCCAATGCCGCACGCACACTGGCCGTACCGGTATAACAAAAGCAATTTAAAAACCGCAGTCCCGGCGTAAGGGCAGCAAAACGTTTTCGTAACAGACGATGATCCAAAAACAAACCTGTATCTAAATAATCGTGTAAATTTACGTAAAATAATGCATCATCTTCTTTTACAGTTAATAATTGTCGCTGTGCTGCTATTTTTTCATATTGCTGCGTGCCTCTTTGTCGACTGCGCTGTTTCACCACAATATGTTCCGGTTTGAACCCCAGCACTTCAGGTACAACTCGTAACACATCTTGGCGACGCTGCTCCGCCTTTTCAAGAGGTATAGTTGCAGGTGGCGCGTATTCTTGGAGCACAGCAAATTCTTTATACACATCAATGGCATACGCATACTCTGGTAAATCGGCATCATAGACACGATAGCACTCAATATGCTGACGCTGTGCCCAAGTACGCAAATGCTTATAATTTTTTTTCAGACGATTGGCAAACATTTGCGCGTTTTCTGAAAGGGGTTTGGCAGGTGCATCCATACGCAAACGGTTGGTAGGATCTAAACTCATACAATACAATTGACAGGCCAAAGGACCATTATAAAATTTGTATTGCTTATGCGATCGTAAGCCAATGGCTCTACTCAAACGAGGATCTGAGGTCAATACTGCAGCCTCCCAATTGGCAAAGGAACGATGTAAAATTTCGCCTAAGGTTTGATAGAGGGGCATCAAAGTTTCTACATCGGACAAACGCTCCCCATACGGAGGATTACATACTAGCAAGCCCTTAGGGCGCTCTGCTTTTATTTCACCTGGAATCAAGGCTTGCACTTCAAAAGACGTATAGGCAGATACGTTAGCACGTGCCGCATTGGCCTTTGCCATTGCAACAGCCCGAGCATCGCTGTCAGTTCCATGTAAGATGACTTTAGCCGGCGTGTGCTGTTGCAACGCTGCTATGCGACACTGAGCCCACAATTGCGAATCGTGACCCCTCCAATAGGGTAATAACTGATCTTGTCGCAATAAACCAGGGGCAATCTTCGCAGCCATCATTGCGGCTTCGATCACCAAGGTGCCCGATCCACAAAAAGGATCGTGAAAACCATAGTCTTCTGTACAAGCTACCGGCCAGGATGTCCGCATCAACAGTGCAGCAGCCACGGTTTCTTTCAGTGGCGCTTCGCCAGCCTCCAATCGATACCCGCGTTGGTGCAAACTATATCCAGCCAAATCCAAATAGACTGTTACGGTATCCTTACGCACATAAGCCCGTAATCGAATTTGGGCGTGCTCTCGATCAATCGTTGGACGTTCCAATCCTTGATCTCGACAATAATCAACAATCCCATCTTTGATAAGCTGCGCACCAAACATAGAGTTACGAATATTAGGTGACATCCCTTGGAAATGGATCGCCAAATTCAAATCGGTTTGAAACACGTCGTTCCAAGCAAATTGTCGGCAAGCAGCCAGTACGTCTTGCGGCTCAGCCGCCACACCTTCAAATAATACCAGTAACACCCGATTAGCGATTCTCGACCATAAACAAATCTGATAAATCACTTCAAGAGTAGCATGTCCTGCAACGCCTTGAGGGCTAATGCGTGTTGCATGAAAGCCCAAGCTTTGTAGTTCATCTTCTAAAAGATATTCTAAACCTTTGGGACAAGTGACTAAAATCGCGTGCGTCATATATAAGACCTAAGATAACGAAAAAGTGCTTTGGTCGCTGTTTTTTGTTGGATAGGATTGGTAGCTGTTCGTGCTTTGTTGATCAACTGCCTTAGATGCTGAATATCTTCTGGGTGAAACAGGTCAATGAACTCACTGAGCGCCGCTGTGCCTGGCTGCAACAATTTATCACGCCACAATTCTGTCTCATGAAATTGCGCCGTCTGCGCACTATCTGCGGCTTGCATAGTTGCAAAGACAGCCGCAATCGCCTCATGGTCCGCAGAACGCATGAGTTTGCCGATTAACTGCGATTGTCTACGCACGGCGCCGTGACTTTTGATAGACTTGGCATCACGAATGGCACGATATAAATTCTCGGTTAAAGGCATATCTGCCAAATCATCAAGACTTAAAGCAATCAATTGATTACCCAAATTTTGTAAGGCATCCGCTTCACGTTTTTTCTGTGATTTTGATTTGGTATCATCCACTCATTAAGCCTCAACAACAGCAGGGACACGGTTGAAACGTGTTTGCAAATAAGTACGTGAAATTGCAATGAAATTAAAACATAAAATCAAAATCAATAATCCATGCAACCAAGAAACGCTTAAATAATTGAATACAGGCAAAGTAATGGCAACCCCAATACAACCACCCAAACTCAGAATTAAAACTCGTTTCAGCGGCATGTGCGCATCACCGCGCAAAAACATAAAGGTGGTTAACGGCTGTTGCATGGCGCCGGCTGTCATCATAATGGGGAAAGCCACCAGAGGAGAGACCGACAAAAGAAACAAAACGGCTTGAACCATTGCAAACAAGCCAACACCGACCGAAGTCAGGGCACCACAAATCATCACACCAAAAAATCCAAGCAGCAATTTCCATGAATACAGCGCTGTGGCGGTTCCACCCACCGGTAAAAGACCCAATTGATTACTGATTAACAAACAGATGATAAAACCAAAGCACGTGATCATAGCCAAACGAATGGCTTGCTTACCCAAACGCGAGACAATACCGCCGCCTAGTAGGCCACCTATGCAAGTTCCCAAAACCAAGACAACCAATGTCGTCAAATCAACGGACACATATTGCATAAAAAACAAGGATTCTATAGCGCCTGGGATCAATTGCGCACCATTATTCATGGCAGGAAGTTCTTCATCAGAAAACGTGCCAAATATTTTGGCTAGAGCAGTATTCACTGCAAAACTACCAATGCCCAAGGTATCTGAAATAAAAGCTAAAATCCCTGAGCCTAATAGGCGGATGGTATCTTTACGCGACACGTGCACAGTAGGCTGCTGGCGCAGTTTATACAGCATATACCCAGTGACCGATAATGTGAGTAACAAAACTCCAAAAATAATCGTGTAAATCACCATGACAAATACCTCGAGATGTAAAGCATCAGGATAAATAAGAGCAACATTGTATCATTATTAATAAATAATAACCAATTTATCATTGCAACCTGTCATATCACGCTAAAGTCTTGTGCTCAAAACCCCAGAGTATTGTGGCAACTTGCAAAAACAAAATCGCATAGAACAGTTGGCTTTTTACTACAACCAATACACAAAGATAAACAAAAACAACCAAACGACGTCGACAAAATGCCAATACCAAGCCACTGCCTCAAACGCAAAATGCCGTTCTGGCGTAAAATGTCCGTATAAAGAGCGCACTAAAATGACGATCAGCATGATCGTTCCAATGGTCACGTGCAAACCATGGAATCCTGTCAACATAAAAAATGTAGTGCCATAAATTCCGGAATCCAGTGTCAAACTCATGTCATGATAGGCTTCTGAATATTCATGCGCTTGTAAGGCTAAAAACACAATACCTAAGAGAATGGTACACGCCAATCCGATTTCCAATTGACGGCGCTTGTTGTACTTTAAAGCCCAATGCGCCCAAGTGATGGTGACCCCGGAAGTGAGCAAAATAAAAGTATTGATTGCAGCTAACCCCCATGCCCCCATCGCTTCATGAGCACCTGCAAACTCTTGATTATTCGGATTAACCAACAGCGGCCATGAAGCTTTAAACTCGGGCCATAAGGTCACATGCGTGATCGGATGGGTCAATCCACCAAGCTCGGGAATGATAAAATATCGCGCCATAAATAATGCGCCAAAAAAACCACCAAAAAAACAAATTTCAGAAAAAATAAACCAACACATACCCCAACGAAAAGATCTATCGACTTGTAAATTGTAATGCCCTTTTTCACTCTCGTAGATCACCTGACCAAACCAACCAAAAAACATGCCAATCAAAATACAAAATCCCAATGTAAACACATAGGGACCATACCAATTGTCATGTAACCATAATCCGGCACCCACGAGCGTCGTGGTCAAACCAATCGAACCAATCAAAGGCCAGTGACTGGGTTGTGGGACATAATATTGGCCATGTGCATTCATCATATTCTCCTAATTCCGAACCCTATCCGTCACATCAAATAAAGCATATGCTAACGTAATGGTTTTAATGGATGCCGGTAAATCCGGGTCCAAATGAAACAACAAAGGCATGTCCATCGCTTCATGCCCATTTAATGTTTGCTGGGTAAAACAAAAACATTCGGTTTTTTTAATATATTTCGCTGCGATACCTGGAGTAACGCTAGGTATCGCTTGAACCGTCATGCGATGGTTGGTTTTATTCTCAGCATAAAAAGCCAAGCGTGCAATTTTTCCCGGGTGAATTTTGATCTCCGTGGTCTTAGGATAAAAAGCCCAAGGCACACCACCCGTATTGGTTGCTATAAATTGCACCCGCACTTCTCGATCACTTTGAATATGAGTGTTAGAGGCATCATAGACTGTGGTATCTAATACAACTTTACCGTTAATACTCAAAGCTTTACACAAACTATTATAAATCGGCACCAACGCAAAACCAAAGGCAAACATCAAAACACCCATCACGACCAAGATGCCTACCCATTTTGTATGTGGTCGCCGCATAGATTTTTATTTGACCTCAGGCGGCACAGTAAAACTATGGTAGGGTGGAGGAGACGACAGGGTCCACTCCAATCCATGCGCGCCATCCCAAACTTGTGCGCTCGCTTTTTTACCACGTTTAACAGTACGTATCACATTGACCAAAAACAATAACTGCGACACACCAAAGAGAAACGCACCGATTGAGACCACCATATTAAAGTTTGCAAATTGCAGTGCATAATCAGGCACACGCCGCGGCATACCAGCCAATCCCAAGAAATGCATCGGGAAAAACGTTATGTTCACAGAAATCACTGACAACCAAAAATGCCATTTACCCATGCCTTCATGGTACATATGTCCTGTCCATTTCGGCAACCAATAATAAATTGCGGCAAATAACGCAAAAATCACACCAGGCACTAGAACATAGTGAAAATGACCCACTACAAAATACGTATCCTGATATTGAAAATCAGCGGGCACTAGGGACAACATGATTCCAGTGAATCCACCAAAGGTGAATAAAAACAAAAATCCCAATGCAAACAGCATCGGCGTTTCAAAGGTCATCGACCCTTTGTACATCGTAGCGGTCCAATTGAATACTTTAATACCCGTGGGTACCGCCACTAACATCGTGGTATACATAAAAAACAATTCCGCGGCTAGCGGCACGCCCGTGGTAAACATATGATGGACCCATACCACAAAGGATACAAACGCAATTCCCGCCAAGGCATACACCATAGAGGCATAACCAAACAGTTTTTTACGACTAAAGGTAGGGATCACTTCAGAAATCACACCAAAAGCCGGCAGGACCAAAACATATACTTCTGGATGACCAAAGAACCAAAAGATATGTTGAAACAGCACTGGATCACCGCCACCACTTGCTTCAAAAAAACTAGTCCCAAAATGGCGATCAGCCAACATCATGGTCACTGCACCCGCCAAAACCGGCATGATAGCAATCAAAAGAAACGCCGTGATGAGCCAGGACCAAACAAACAAAGGTAATTTCATCATAGACATGCCTGGAGCACGCATGTTCATAATGGTTGAAATAATGTTGATAGAGCCCATGATGGAAGACAACCCCATCATGTGAATCGAAAAAATCATAAAGTCCGTACTGGGTGGCGCAAACTTAGTCGACAACGGCGCATAAAACGTCCAGCCAAAGTTAGGACCGCCGCCTTGTTGGAATAAGGTGGACCCCAATAATACAAACGCAAAAGGCAACAACCAAAAACTCCAGTTGTTTAACCTTGGCAAGGCCATGTCTGGCGCGCCAATCATCAGAGGTATTTGCCAATTGGCTATACCTGTAAACGCAGGCATCACAACCCCAAATAACATAATCAAACCGTGCAACGTGGTCATTTGATTATAAAAATTAGGGTCAATAAATCGATGGCCCGGTTGATATAATTCAATCCGCATCACCAAAGCCATAGTACCCGCGACAAAGAAGCTCGCTAAAGCCAACCATAAATAAAGCGTACCTATGTCTTTATGATTGGTGGTAAACACCCATCGCTTGATAAAGCCGATGATGCCCTTGCCCTGTTGAGGACCATGATCATGATGATCAGTATCATGCGCTATCACTGCATCACTCATTGTAAACCTCCAGATCGAGCTTTTTGAACCATTTTTGGTTTCGTATTTTGACTGCGGCGTACGGCCCATACATCTTTGGGCTGCACCAAATCATTGGTATTGTTTTTCCAGGCATTACGTTCATAGGTGGTGATGGCCGCAACTTCTTCATCTGTTAATTGATCAGCATAAGCTTGCATGGCAGAACCAGACACCCCATTTAAAATAATATCGATATGTCGAGAAATAGGATAACCCACTGCAACCGAGCTGCCTTTTAATGCAGGATAAACCGGCGGCATCCCTAAACCAGAGGACAAATGGCACGCTGTGCAATAAGTTTCGTAGGTATGTTTACCTAGTTTCATCAAATCTTCACGAGACATATCGGGTTGTGGCTGTGCTTGTCGCTCTAAAGCTAATTGTTGTTGCGCTTGTTGTTCTTTGACCCAAAGATCAAACTCGTTTTGCGGCACTGCTTTGACCACAATCGGCATAAACCCATGATAAATACCGCATAATTCCGTACATTGACCGCGGTACACCCCGGGTTTTTCAATTTTAGCCCAAGCTTCATGCATAAACCCAGGAATAGCATCACGCTTCACACCCAGTTCTGGTACCCACCAAGAATGAATCACATCATTCGACGTCACCAAAAAGCGTATTTTCTTATGAATGGGGACGACCAACGGGCGATCAACCTCTAACAAATACCATTCGGACTTGGGTTGTTGATTTTGAATGGCAGCATAGGGTGTCGATAAATTACTGTAAAAATGAATATCTTGATCGATATACTGATATTGCCATTTCCATTGATATCCCACGACTTTGATCGTCAACTCGGAATCAGCAGAATTGTCCATGCGAATCAAAACCTTAGTGGCTGGAATCGCCAAGCCAATTAAAATAATGAACGGCACAATCGTCCAAAAAATTTCTAATGTGAAATTTTCATGAAACTCAGCCGCGGCATGTCCACGAGATTTGCGATGATACATCAACGCATAAATCATCACACCAAACACCACAATACCGATGCCTGCACACACGATCATCGCAATCACATGCAACTGGTATATATCGTGACTGATGGGTGTCACACCACGATACATATTCATTTGCCAAAAATCGGCACTCATAGCCATAGGTGCAAACAACAAAGCGGCAAGGCATCCTAGTAGTTGATAACATGTCAATCGATTACGCATCCTTATCCCCATCTGCAGCCAAGTTTATACGTTGTGAGCGCGTCAATGAATGGTCGAGAATATAATCGACCGCGGCTCTTATATCATTGTCCGAGCAAGTCACACAAGCTCCTTTGATCGGCATACTATTGTATCCTTTGATGGCATGCTGATAAAGTCCCTCTAAACCTGAAAGCTTGTAGCGCTGATACCAGTTGGACGCATTGCCAATCTCCGGCGCACTCATTTCACCGCGTTGGTGACAAATCGTACAAACACGCACGTAGACTTGTTTGCCACGACGTAGGTTAGGTGGCTTTTCTGAAGGCTCTAAAGCATATTCATCTTCACTGACCACAGTTTTTAAATAATGTGCAATTGCCAATTGATCGTCACGCGTCAAATATCGCAAACTATCATGGTTCACTTCCGACATGGGGCCTGCAACAGGTCCCGCGTTGTTCAACAGTTGGTTTTTAACAAACACGTCAGCAATTTCTTCCTCACTGATACCCTCTAGTCCAGCTTTATTGATATTCGGCGCCCAATAACCATCGATAAACCCGCCACTCAAATAATAACGGTTTTTGGGAGAACCAAGAGGATTCAGAGGGGTATGACACATACTGCAATGACCAAGACCATCTACCAAGTATTTACCACGATTCCATTGTGCAGTCTGCTTTGGATCTGCTTCATAAGGGGGATTTGGATAAAAAAACAAAAGCTTCCAACCCCATAGCGTCAATCGTGCCCCAGGGACATTAAAGGGAACAGGCAAAGACTTATTTGGCAACCGAGCAGCAGGAATGTGTTTAAAGTACGCATACAATGCGCGCGCATCTTCATCGGTCACATTGGCAAAATACACAAAGGGATACACTGGGAAATAATTTTCGCCATGAGGCCCCAAACCTTCTTTCAAGGCACGTACAAAATCAGCCTCTGACCAAAGACCCATCCCTGTTTCATTGTCGGGTGTGATATTCGGGCTATAAAATGTTCCAAATGGGGTCGCAATCGGTAATCCACCCGCATAAGCAGGCGTATTGCCCTTTACATTGGTATGGCAGGCAATACAATCACCCACTTTCGCTAAATATTCGCCATGCTGAATCAAAGCCTCTTCAGCCTCATCCGCACCGGGAGTAGTCTTTGGATAAGCCGCATAATATCCATCTACAATACCAAGTGCCGTTGCTGTCCCTGGAGGAGTGGCTTGGGGCAAGGTCTCATCGGCATACGCAAGCGGCGTCAAACATAGGCTCATCACCATGAACCAGTGCGCATGCGGTCTAATTGCTGCAAAAAAATCCAAAATATCTCCCTCACCGAGGATAAAACCGTCATTTTATACTGGCAAACACCTTTCTTGCAATCATTCCACTGCTTGTTATCGTTTATAGTGTCAGGGTGTATTTATTTTTAGCCTGCAATGACACATCGGTCCCTGCAGCCGCATCAGAAATTACCGTCATCAAAAAATCTTGAATCTCTGCTCCATCAGGCCGATTTCCAGGATCATAAGCACATAAAGCATGAGCAAATACAGCATACACAGAATCCTGCGGCAAACACAGTGTATCGAGAGTACGTCCCAGGGCATACAGATCCGACGACTGAGTGAATTCGTGTCTAAAATCGCCTTTTAACGCCGCAAAAAAGCAATCTTCGCTTTCTGCTCTGAATACAAGTTGATGATCAAAAGCCTCTTGTGATTTAAAAAATTCTGGGGCAAGAAAACCAGGCGTTCCTTTGCCTGTTGGGGCGGGATGATCGATTAAAAACGACTCATCCCAATCGATCCATTCGACAACCCATTCGGCATGAACACGTTGGATGCAAATATTGGATGGATTGATATCGGTATGCACCCGATTTTTTTCATAAACTTCAGTTAAGTAACTGCTTAAGATCCCATGGGCCAAATGCTCTTTATCCGCCAAGCTAAGAAGACCCTGCTCGAGATATGCATACAGCGAATCACCCACATCAGGGGTAAATGTCACTTTTTTTCTATATATCGTCTGTTCTTCATCAGACCATGTTCTAAATAAAGTGAATGCGCCTAAGTGGGAGACAATCGGTTGTGCATAGCGAATAATCTGTTCAGAAGGGGACACGTTGCTTTTCAGATAAAACAAGTGGCCACCATCATCAACCGCTCGCTTCACTGTGGACACTAAAAATGGTTCTTTGGTTTTTTTGATATAATTTTTTTTACTCAACGCATACAAGCGCTGCCCCATCAACAACTGGTACCATTTTGCAAATCCCTCAGGACTCAAGCCCTCGCGAAAAGTAACCAGTTCTTCGTTATCTTCAGCATCAAGTACCAGTACTTCTTGCGCATGTTCCAACGAAGCAGGGTTTTCAAATTTATTTTGATGGTAGTAGTATTTGCCTTCATAAAACGTACAGGAGTGCTGTTTTTCAAATTCGATATCGCTGTAATGTGCGTGGATAATATCGATACGAAGCATATGACCCATGCCGTCAGTCGGCACCAGAAGCTGGCGATGCTGTCCGTTTTTTATACGTGTTACTTTGGTGCCATTTGGCAATGAGCTGGATAATAAAAAAGACTGATCCCAATAGATTTGATCGACGTATTGCTTTGTGTTCGTCAAGTAAGCGGCTATCGCCTGCCTTTCTAAAGCACAAACCGTTATCATAGTGCCTCTGCGGTGGATTAAAAGATCAATTATAAGGCATGAAGATCTCGAAATACAATCAGCAAATGATTAAATACCATTTAAATAGCGCCCACCATCAACTTGGAGCGTCTGGCCAGTTACAAAATCGTTGTCGACAAGATACATGACCGCTTTAGCGACAAACCGAGGATCACCGTGTCGTCGCAGTAAGGTTTTGGCAATGATATGGTCTTGGATGTTTTGGCTCACCTGGTTGTCTCCTTCTGGCCAGGCTATTGCTCCAGGGGCAATGGCATTCACGCGCACTGCAGGGGCAAACTCTAACGCCAGGGCCTTTGTTTGCATCGCCAAAGCCGCCTTGGATTGGCAATAAACCGCATAATCGCGCAAAGGCATACTGGCATGAATGTCAGTGATATTAATGATAGACCCTTTGGTCTGGCTCAAATGAGAAAATGCAGCCAAACTTAATCCATATGGCGCCTGCACATTGCATAAGAACATATCCATCCAATCAGCATCCTGTCGAGAAAAAATGGATGCATTATTCACCAACACATTCAATTGTTCATAACGAGACAGGGTTGCATCAATGATGCTTTGAGCCGCGCTTTGATCGCGTAAATCTGCGCCTACTGTATGCGCGCTGTTGGCACGTTCTTGATTCAATTGATTGGCCAAATGCATCGCAGCTTCTTTGGAGTGATGGTAATGAACCATCACCTGAAATCCTGATTGGTGCAATCGTCTCGCAATCGCGGCACCTATACGTTGCGCAGCACCAGTGACCAAAGCCACTGGTGAAAGGATACGGCTCATGCGTTACTCTGTTTTGCCAGTCGAGCGTTTGAAATGTGACTTCAAACGGTTTTTAACATGACTCATCTTAGAGGGCGCTGCTTTCTTCTCACTCTTTTCGATCATTGAAGACTCTCGTGTATCCTTCATGAAAATATACACCAATAAAGAACAAGCAATACAGGCTGTGACATACCAATAAAAACCGCTTTCCATGCCATTGGATTTAAACCAAAATGCGATATATTCCGCTGTCCCACCAAATAGTGAAACCGTCACAGCATAGGGTAATCCCACGCCTAGTGTTCGGATTTCTACCGGAAACAGCTCAGCTTTCACCACCGCATTGATCGACGTATAGCCACTGACGATGATCAAGGCGAACATGATATAAGCAAATGCGCTCCAGCAAGAGGTTACATGATTGAGAGAACTCAGTATAGGCACGGTAAAAATGGTACCCAATACACCAAAGGCAATTAAAATCGGTCGACGTCCTATTTTGTCGGATAAAGCACCTACCAAGGGCTGTATCAGCATAAATATGAATAACGTTGCCGCAGACACCATCGTAGAGTCATCACGGCTCAAACCTGCCGAATTGACCAAATATTTTTGCATATACGTACTGTAGGTATAAAACGCCAAAGTACCGCCCATAGTCAACCCAACGACAATGAAAATTTCTCTGGGGTAACGAAATAGGGTACGGATCAAAGACTCTTTGCGACGAGAAGGCTTTTTGGATAAAAATGATTGCGTTTCTTCCATACCCAAACGCAATTGTAAAGCCACTATAGATAATAACGCACCAATCACAAACGGAATACGCCATCCCCAAGACTCCAGTTGCTCCGTGGTTAAAAAGCAATGCTGTAACAAAATCAAAATCAATAAGGCAAATAATTGACCAGCAATCAAAGTCACATATTGAAAACTAGAAAAAAACCCTCGATGATTGGGTGTGGCCATCTCAGAAAGATAGGTTGCAGATGAAGCATACTCCCCCCCAACGGATAATCCCTGTAACAATCGCGCAAACACCAATAAGATCGGTGCAGCAATCCCGATAGTCTGATAACTAGGGGTCACCGCAATGATCAACGATCCCACACACATGATGATCACGGATCCTATCAAGGCATTTTTCCGCCCATGGCGATCCGCATAGGATCCCATCAGCCAGCCACCCACTGGGCGCATGAAAAACCCAACAGCAAAAATAGCTGATGTATTTAATAATTGAGCGGTTAAATCGCCATTGGGGAAAAATGCTTTGGCAAAATAAATGGAAAACGCGGCATACACATACCAATCATACCATTCGATCAAATTACCAATAGAACCCCTAACAATCGATTTCAAACGAGAGCGAGTCGTGAGTCGCCCTTGATCTTCTTGCTTCATAATGTCTGACATATACTTTACATACTCCTAAAAAAATCAATACAACCGCGATGCATCGCATGGCAATATATGCAATATTCTTTCTAAACGCAATTCGCCGTGGTTATCGCGAGTTATTCTCTTGTTCTGCCTGTTGGGCTTTTTGCTCATTGTGCTCTAATTGCCGCTGATTCAATGCCTGCTCCATGACCTGCTCAAATCTAGCCGCAATACTATAATAATATTGGCGACAAATGGAAACAACGACGGCCATATTTGATATCAGTTTAGGAATTTTTTTAGAGTCAAACACCCAGAGAGCAACACCTACGGTTAATAAAAGCTGTCCTGCGCTCATGGAGATGGCTTGTTATTGTCATCAGAAGACAGGGCATCACGGAACTGTTTGATGGCAGTCCCGAGATCTGCGCCCATGGATTTTAATTTATTCGTTCCAAATAAGCCAACAATAATCATAAAAATCAAAAACAATGATAATGGGCTGATCCCGCTTAATCCCATAATTAACTCCTCAATCTTGGTTTGAATAACGCAACAGACCCGCCGGCTATGACAATGACCAAAGCAAGTAGCGTCACATCATCTTGTTGCAACCACTGTGTATAATGATGGGCAACCAGCACCGTCGTTTCCAAAAAAACACCTAATCCAATGCCGCGAAGTATTCCTTTTTTTTCAATCAACTTGCAATCAATTGGATTTTCATTTTTCAATGAGCCTATTTTTTGTTCTTTTAGCTGGGATAATATATCATTAATTAGGCGCGGCATATAGGGGAGTTGCTCAATCATAAACGGAATATTCTCACGCATATGTTTAAAAAAAGCCCTAGGACCCATTTGTTCGCGTAACCAACGTTCTAAAAACGGTTTACCCGTATCCCATAAGTTCAAATCTGGGTAAATCTGTCGACCCAACCCCTCAACAGCAAACAAGGTCTTTTGTAATAAAATCAGTTGCGGTTGGATTTCCATATGAAATCGTCGGCCGACTTGAAACAATTGCAGAATCAATTGCGCAAACGAAATGTCTTTCAGGGGTTTTTCAAAGATAGGTTCACACACAGTACGAATAGCCGATTCAAAGGCTTCAATGCGCGTATCACGAGCCACCCACCCAGATTCCACATGTAACAGGGCAATGCGCCGATAATCACGACTGAAAAAGGCATATAAATTTTCTGCCAAATAGCGTTTGTCGTTATCACTTAACATCCCCATAATACCGAAGTCAACGCAAATATATTGCGGCTCCTGCAAATACTCCGTCGACACAAAAATGTTACCAGGATGCATATCGGCATGAAAAAAGCAGTCTCTGAACACCTGGGTGAAAAAAATCTCCAACCCTCGTTCAGCTAGTTTTTTAAGATTGATACCATGTTGCTTCAATTGCTCAATATCTGAGACAGGGATACCATGAATTCGCTCCATCACCAGCACATTCTCACGCACGTACTCCCAATAAATCTGTGGTACATGCAGCAAAGAGGAGTCTTGAAAGTTGCGCCTCAATTGCGCTGCATTTGCTGCTTCACGTTGTAAATCTAACTCATCGAGCAAATGACGTTCGAATTCAGCGACCACATCTTTAGGTCTTAAATACTTCGAGTGAGACCAATGCTGATCCATCATCTGCGCCATTTTTTTTAAAATACCCAGATCGCGATCAATGATGCCTCGAATATTAGGTCGTAAAATTTTAATCACAACTGATTCGCCTGTTTTTAAATAGGCAATATGTACTTGCGCAATCGAAGCAGAGGCTAAAGGAATAGGATCAAATCCATCAAATACCGTGTAAGGCGATTGACCATATGCCGCTTCAAGGATAGCTAAGGCTTGTTCACTGGAAAAAGGTGGGACATTGTCTTGTAGCTTACGCAACTCCACCATAATGTCTGCAGGAACAAGATCCGGCCTAGTCGATAAAGCCTGACCAAATTTAATAAAAATAGGCCCCAATTGTTCTAAGGTTTCCCTTAAAACCACGCCACGCTGAAAGGGTTTGCTACGAAACCAATTCCAAGGGTTCAAATAAACAATAAAACGAAATGCAGAAAAATAGTGGGTAGATAGCAGCAACCGATCCAAACCAGATTTGGCCAACACATAATTGATATAAAGCAAACGCCACGCTTGCTTAATGGCGGTCATGATCGGCCGTCAATTGGTTAAAATGAGCAGTGAGACGTTCCAGTCGAAGCCCCAAATCATCAATATCTTGAAAAAAATCTTTTGTTTCTTGCAATCCAGGAAAAACTCGCCGCTCTTCTTGTAAATACTCTGTGACCGATCGTTTTAAAGAGGTCATCAAACGGCGATTAAAGGCATATCCTTCACGCACCCAAGAACCCACTTGATGCGCTACCACATCTCCCGTGAAATGAGATAAATGACCTTCCCAATCGATATCAATGTTATCAAATAGAGCTTTGACTTGCTGACCCAGCTCAATATCCCCAGAAATGCGCATATGATCGTTAAATAAAGAACGTAATTTAGATGCAGGTAACAGACTTAAACGAATCAAGCCCAATGGACTAGAATGGATCACCGTATCCGGAATCCCTTCATAATAGGCCAATAATCTTATTGTTCCTTGTCGAAAATGAATAAAAAAGTAGACATCCAGCGGACTGACCACAACCTCCAGCACTTTACCTTCCAACGGTTTGATTTTAATGGGCATGTCTTCATCTAAAGCTAATGCCCCATTCATGGCTTTTTGTAACGCTAAAAGCGTATATTCTTTGATCATAATAATCTCAATATTTGTAAGCGATATGCAGCGCCACAATGCCACCGCTTAAATTATGATAATAACAATCTTCAAACCCTGCCGCTTCAACCATAGACTTTAGGTCATCCTGCGCAGGATGCATGCGGATAGATTCCGCCAAATAGCGATAAGATTCTTCATCGTTTGCCACCCACCGTCCAATTTTAGGTAAAATATGAAAAGAATACCAGTCATACAGTGATTTTAAACCAGACATTGTTGGTGTAGAAAACTCTAAAATCATGATTTTACCTCCGGGCCGACATACGTCATACATAGAACGTAGCGCCGCGGCTTTGTCGGTGACATTTCTTAGACCAAATCCCATGGTGATACAATCAAATAAATTATGGGCAAAGGGCAGGCATTCGGCATTGGCCTGAACATACTGTATGGGGTAACAGCCTTGATCCAATAAACGATCTCGCCCTACCGCCAGCATACTGGCATTGATATCCGCCAAAATCACACTGCCAGTGGGTCCAACAATATCATAAAGTAAGCGGGTCAAATCACCACTGCCGCCTGCTAAGTCTAAAACACACTGACCTTGTTTCACCCTGGCTATTTCAACACAAAACCATTTCCACCAACGATGTATGCCCAAAGACATTAAATCATTCATCACATCGTATTGATTCGCAACGGAATGAAATACTTCGGCAACTTTTTTATGTTTTTCCTGCACAGGCACTGATTGGAACCCAAAGTGTGTCTGTTGTTCGTCTTGTGTCATCATGCAACCCGGTTATAAATTTACTCGCTCCCTGACGCAGTGTAATAGATCTTGTGGGAGTTTCAAAATTTCTATAAACACCTATGGTTATCCCTATTAGATTTTTAATCAAGTCATTGTTACGATCCAGCTCGCTAAAATGAGTCTACATAGATTGAGTTTTAAGTGATACGCCATTCTGTTAGTGGATCAGTGGTCCCGTTTGATAAACCAGTCACCATGAATGAGCTCGTTATCCTGAGCGAAGCGAAAGATTTGCCAACTCTGGAGATCTCTGACTATGCTGGAAATGGCTGGGAGAACAGCACGTTGCAGTATGCCGATCATTTAAAAATCAATGCATCTTAAGTCTAAAATAAAAGGAGATTTTTATGACTAAAACATCACGCATCATCAGCCTACTTTTTTTCACAGTAGGGTTATCATCGTATTCTTTAGCACTAGATGTCCACACATCTTTCAACCCGCCCCCGCACCCATCGCCTACCAGATAAAGCAAAACGTAACTGCAGCCCTTGGGCGTACTGGTTGTCTATTTTTTTATTTGCGCTATATAATGATGAAAGCTTATATTGCAAAGGGACGATGGTGCTCGTTTACTTGACTCGAAAAAAATCGAAATCTCAAATCTACTCAGCTGAGCAGCCCATTGATTTGAAAGAAGCTGCTTGGATAGATTTACTACATCCCACCCATGAAGAAGAAGCGATTATCGAAAAACATTTGAATCTCAATGTCCCTACCCGTGCAGAAATGCGAGAAATTGAATTATCCAGCCGCTTGTATTGTGATGAAGGCTCTTACTACATGACCGTTATCATGATCGCACAGTCCGACACACCGAATCCAATCCTTGATCCGGTGACGTTTGTGCTCACAAAACAACAATTGATTACGATTCGATATATCGAACCACAGTCGTTCAAATTATTTAATATCCACGCAGAAAAACTTAACACTGCTCACAGAGAGCCCATATTTTTATTGATTGAGCTTTTAGATGCCACGGTTGATCGTCTGGCTGATATTTTAGAGCTGGTAGGCCATCGTTTAGACGATTATTCGGATGCTATTTTTAAAAAAGAACCACGCTCACGTAAACATGATTATCAAAAACTCATGCAGCAAATTGGCTCAATAGGCGATTTAAACACCAAGGCACGCGAAAGTTTAATCACATTTTCTCGAGTCTTGGCGTATTTGGGGCAAATGCCTGATAGCAGACTCAATAAAGAAAAACAACAACACCTCCATACCATCAGTACCGATCTTGCTTCCCTGGGTGATCATGCCAATTTCCTTTCCACAAAAATCAATTTCCTTTTAGATGCAACCTTGGGTATGGTTAATATTGAACAAAACAATATCATTAAAATCCTATCTGTGGCCGCGGTCATTTTTCTCCCACCCACTTTGATTGCAAGCATCTATGGGATGAACTTCACCAATATGCCAGAACTCTCATGGAAATATGGTTACTTTATCACCTTCGGCTTAATCCTTTTTTCAGCCTGGCTGCCCTATAAATATTTCAAATATCGAAAATGGCTGTGAGTCGTAGGAGCTATGGGTATCTACATCATTCGACAAAGCTCATCATTGGTCCTTTCGTCCGCCACTTTGGTTTTATTCTTTTGATAGTCAGTAACTACGGATTGAAGCTCTTGGTTCATTTGTGCAATAAAACCAGGATGACTGCTTTGAACTGACCAACAATGGTTTCCTTGGCTAGATATTCCGGATTGCTGCTCTGAGGTTGATATCGCCCGAATAAAATCTTTTTCTACCCTATCTAATAATGCGTTATCGCTACGAATAGAACCCTGTGGCAATACCGCTTGGATAGTGAGCTCATGATCCCGTCTGGTCATTGAAAACTGATACCCAGATCCAAATAAGGTATGAATATTCTGCCGAAGAGAGCAGGGTAAGATTTCTCTAGAAGATTGAGTATGCTGTATAAAATCAGACAAACGACGGTAAGCATCTATACTTTCTTGTCGGGCCGATGGACTGGCCATCCATTCTCTGAACAAATCCTTCTCGTTGTTCCAAAATGATGAGGCGGAATCGTGATCTATCATCATTTTTAAAAGGCTTGTTACGGTGTCGTAATTGCCTAATTTAAAATACACATTAGCCAACCAGCGCCTACAACGATAGGTTTCCTCCGTTTCGTCGTCCTTCAACGTGGATAGGAGTAACTCACCCAATACAGAGGCCTTTTGGTATTGACCCATTTGTTCAAGGCGATGCATCTCTTGATAAAAGAAAGTACGCGTACATTCTATAAGCCGAGAACAGTAGGGTATTGATTGAAGTATTTTCGCGGCTTTCACAAAGTTTTTCTGTTGTATAGCTGGGCTTTGCACTTCAAAATAGGCTTCTTTTTCTAAGATATTGTACATTATTTTATCTGCTTCGCTATGACTATGCTGCTGACGTAATAATTCTATGGCTTTGTTTAAATGATAGCGTGTTCCCTGTTCCTGTAAGAGAGGAATAGCTTTTTCAGGTTGTTGTTGAATACAATAATCAAGGTATTTTCGTTTGATATTAGGATGAATCTCTTTGTAATCATAATAATATTTTTTTATCGCTGCTGTGTCTTCCTCTTTTTTAGGGTATTCTTTAATCAGCTTTTTATTCAATGCATGATTGATCACTAAAATAAGTTCTTCTAGCCTTAGAGACTTAGACTGTTGTAACTTTTGTTTGATGGAGTGAAACGCTTCACCCTTCAACGCCTCAGTCCATTCGCAATTGTTGAGTGTGATTATGGTATATTTGAGTGTATTTCCAACAAGATATAGATATAAAGTATTTTTTTTGGTTTTGTAGGATTCAGGCTTGACGTATTCAATCACATATCCATTTGTTCCACGTCTATAGACCAACTCATTAAATTTTGATTCGATGCCTCTATACGCTTCTAACCGATAGTACTCTTGAATGGCTTTTTCACGCTCGCACCCAGAGCTCTCAGCCATTTTTTTTAACAGGACATTTTTCAATGGATCTATATTTCGATAAGGTTCCAGCTCAACTGCCAGTTGTAACATTTTTCGGGCCATGATAGGGTCGACGGTCTTTTGAAAAACCATTTGTTTTAATTTTGAATAGATCACATGGTCATCACTAGAAAGCGCCCCACCTTCATGAATAGGGTGATCCTTCGATCCTTCAGGCATTAAAGCTTTTGCACAAAGCTCCTGTAGCTTATCGTGCAGTACTCGCTTAATGCTATTTTTATAAGTCTCTGAAGGATTACCCACATAGGCAGCTCTCACATAATCTACAATATCTGGATTGAAACCGATTTTACGAAACATTTTTTTAATGGCTTCATTTTCTGCAGCAGATTTAGAAAATTGGCCTTTCTCAACCTTTTCAAAATAGTTTTGGGTTTTTTGCAACGTCCTAATACCGCCAGAACTCTCAATCAGATCACAGATCTGACTTATTGCTTTTTGTTCAGGAGTACGCCTAAGCCATTGAATCAGATCAAAGGCAAAAAGCATGGCGCGAAAGGGGGATAGGGTGATCGATTTTTCAAGATAGCTCTCATCCGTATCAGGGGCTTTCATCCACCAATTTGTCAGTGTGAGTTTGAAGTTTTCCTTATCCACAAACACCATGTCGGACAAATTACGAATGTCACGCGGTGGCGAAAAAGCGGAACATAACGCGATTGGATCTTGATAAACAGCATCTTTTTCAATGTTTGCACGCATGTCACTTGAAAAATGCGAGGGTGACAGTAATTGCAGGGCCAATTCCTGCTTAAACGCTTGCTGTCTTTTTTCTTCAAAATATTTTTCGGCTTGTTCTGTAGCCGAGTTCATGGATGCCAAAGCTGCATCAAGCTTTCTGTTGCGGTCTTCACGCTCCGCCAGTTGTTGGCGTTGGGTTGGCGGAAGCGCTTGTTCTTTAGGCAGCATATCAGCAGCTAAGGCCGTATAAACCTCACGAAATGCATCCCGTATAAACAAATGATTCACAGATATATTATCTTCCTGCATCCAAGAAAGTGTAGGATTCACGGGTGTATTTGGAATCAATTCTTTTCTATAATAATAGCCATCGCACTCTCGAATAAGATACGCCTTTCCATCAGACAAAGCATTAAGGTTCATGGTTATAGCGTGAAAAGTAGTAAATAACCTCAGGTCCATAGTGGGAATATCATCAAGTTTATGAATTATTTTCCATGTTGAGGGAGAGAATAAGAGACCGATAGGTGTTTGAGACAACGCCAATTCGAGCCCGAGCAAGTCCACGACAGCATCAGAACAGGGCACAGGAATAAAAAGCGAAGACGGCTCAATCACTTTTCTCATGGTTTCTGCATTCAAAATAACGCGATCTACAGTTCCTGGTAATACAGACCACCAGGTATTAAAAAAATTCCAGGTGGCCTGGCAGGTGTATAGGCGCGTCTCATCAAAATAAGGCTCTTTTTTGAGTTGCTCCAAGTTTTTCGGACTAAAGCCAATCGAATCAAAACCAAAAGCCTCCCAACCATGGTGGCGCGCGGCCATAATCATCGTAACAGGCGCTGCCAATGAATGTCCTACAACAACCACTCTATCTGTGGTTTTGATAAGCCCTTCTCTCAAGGCCTCCGCAATAAACCGTTCTGTATGTTTGACGATTTCTAATTCATTATAATCGTAACCTAGTAATACCTTGAGGTCGTCAGTCAAATTCCCTTTCACACCTAGCGAGCCCAACGTTAGAACCGTTCCTCGAATACCAATAACAACCGTATTTTCTTCTTCTAATCGAGCAAGGAAAACCCGGCAATATTCGTTCGGTAAATCACACTTTTCTACCTTTATTTTGCTGTGAGTTGTATTTCCAATAAACGACTCAATATCCGATGACGTGCCCTCCAAATAAGCTGCTTCAGCATATCTCAGAAAGGTATGTTCAATAGAATGATTGATCACTATATTTTTCATCAAGGTCGACATAGGAATCGTATAAAAATTATCTATTTTTTGCTCCACTAACCCCTCCTTTGAGGTCTGAACCCGTTTTTAAAAAAGTTCGTTTGAAATTTAAAATGAACTACACCACTCTAAAACGCATCTTTCCATTGACGTAACTCGCGAAACACCTCTTTAGGATCACACAAGGAACGTTTGGCATACGCTTCGACCTGTTCAATCACTTCAGGAATATGGCAACGCAAAAAAGGATTGGTTTCTTTCTCTTCATATAAAAAAGAGGGCAAAGAGGGTCTACCTTGTTCTCGAATAGATTGTACCTTATTGATGCGTTGCACAATGGCTTGATGATTGGGTTCGACCAAACGTGCAAAACTCAAATTAGCCAAAGTGTACTCATGCCCGCAGTAAATAGGCGTATGATCAGGTAAGCGAGCTAGCTTTTGTAAGGAATGATACAATTGGTCTGCAGTACCTTCAAACAAACGTCCACACCCGCCTCCAAATAACGTATCGCCGCAAAATAATGCGTCTTGAGTATGAAAAGCAATATGATCCAAGGTATGCCCAGGTATCAATAGCGCTTGAAACTCGGGAAAATGCGCCGTTATCGTAAATACCTCATGATCTGAAAGTCGCCCCGTCAGCGCAGGTAATTGGCTGTGAACAGACGACAGAACAGGCACTGGAAAAGCCTGCAAAAGAGCTGCCAACCCATGGGTATGATCCCAATGATGATGGGTAATCAGAATACCCGACAGCGTAAGATGATGTTCGGTTACATAATCAATCACCGGTGCCGCATCGCCAGGATCAACAACCAGAGCAACCCCTTGCTTGCTGTTGATCATCATCCAAATATAGTTATCTTTTAAAGCTGGAATAGCGGCAATATGGATCATTCGTTCTTCTCAATGAGATTCTTTACGAATATCTTGCTCATCATGCACACCTTTCAACAGAAAAGCACCGATGATTTGGTATAAAGGCAAGATACTCAAAGCCAATTGATAACTCCATACAGAAAAACCTTGGCCGTGGCTTATTTTACTTAATGTATCCAATAAAGCCCCGATCAAAGGCTCAGTGATGGCATCAAAAAAAGCATCACTAGCATTGATAAGAGAAATAACCGTGCCAGCCAGATACAAGGGATTCGATTCTTTGCCAATCACAAACACCATTGGGAAAGCACCTAAATTAAACCCAAAGAAAAACAACAAACTACCAACAATCCAAATAGGCAAAGGATGGACATAAATCACCAAAGATAGGGCTAGCGCGGACAAAAGTGTTGAGTAAAACATAAAAGAGAGTCGATTTTTGATCCTATTTGCGCCTATTGCAAATAAAGGACTCGCAATGGCCAAACCAACAAACACCAGGGAAATCAACGTGGAGGACGTTAATTTATCCAAATGATACGCTTGCTGTAAAAAAGGATTCCCCCAAAGGCCACAAAATATCACCACGGGCGCAAAAGCCAAACCACCATAGCCCGTTAACAACCAATTTTGTTTGCTTTTGATGATCAATAAAACATTTTCCCAAATGCTCTCATGCGTTTCAGACGTATGTTTTGTCGGAAAAAAAGCCGGTTTATCTTTGACAAACAACAAAAACAACCCACTCAAAACAACACCGAACCAGCCTAAATACGCAAGGCTTGCTCTCCATCCAACCTGCTGCATCAACCAAGCAAGAGGCATTTGTCCACAAACAGCCCCTACCATAGCCGCAGCCACTACCAAAGAGGTCAACAGAGCATAATGTTTTTTATCAAACCATATGGACGCCAATTTGAAGTAAGCAATGGTAGCAAAAGAAACCCCTACACCGATCAAAGCCCGTCCGCTAATAGCCACATTGAGTTGCTCTGCTCCAGAAAAAACAAAGATTCCGATAGCACAACATACAATAGCGCAGGCTGTTATCCATTTAGTACCAAAATGATCGAGAATCACCCCAACAAATAACGGCACAATCAGGTAAGTCCAAAAATACACGCCTGATAAAACGCCTAACCCTAGTCCTTGTAAATGAAAAGAGTCCATCAGTTGCATCGCCATGACGCTTGGAAAATTCTGTAAAATATATTTATAAAATAAAAACACAGCGCATATACTCAGAATAAGTACAGCCCGTGAAGTTGTGGGGATATATGTGGATGCGGAAGCACCCTGTGATTTTTTCATTGCATCTCCTGTTTCTAATTAATCAAACAACACTAAGTTTGCCCCTAGGGCAGCTCAATGAATGATCAACGCAACCCCAGGGTTAGGAGAGAAAGAATAAAAACACCACATAAAAAAAGGAAACAACAAGAACATACCGCAACAACACGGCTTCGCTGAAGGTAGAGCATATATGTTGTTGAGGGTTGGTCATGGCGTCAAAAGCAATCGATCTTCAAGACAGCCACTATACCGCCGTGAGAATATGAGGTCAAGCCACGAATACAGGGTGATATCGTCTAAATTATGGTTAACACCGTAAACTAGACGATTTGTTCTCGTAGCCCGCAAGTAGCATAGCGAATTGCGGGACGACAATAACAGTCTCTGATCAATGTGGAATACATATTCCAAAAAAACTACTGATCATTTATCTCGTTTAGCGTAACCCCGCAATTTGCTACGCTACTTGCGGGCTACTTTGATCAATGGCGGCGCTTGATGCAAAGAGTAAAAACAAAAAAATTATACCTCTTCAATCAATCCTGCTTCCAGTAAAAACTACGGTGGACAGTTTCTAAGCTTTTTTTGAATATAAAGCGATTGCATTTCCTTCACTATCTAACACTATCGCGCGATGACCGTAAGGTCCTATTTGTTCTTTCTCAGACAAAATAGGCCTACCTTGTGCTTTGACTGCAGCAAGCGTTTCATCCAGTTGTCCTTCCACATTCAAGTAGACCAAAGGACCATGTTGAGAAGGTTGGCGATTGGGCATTATGGTCAAACATCCGGATACATTTTCATCGGTGTGGGGTAATAACCCAAACTCAAAGCCTTGTTCCGATATTTTTTGTACTTCAGCATTCAATATCGCAGTATAAAAACCGATAGCACGATCCAAATCAATCACAGGGATGTCAATCCAGCAAAAAGTGTTTTTTTGAGTCATGTATGTTCCAAAGTCACAATCTAATTTGCATGGTAACAGGCTCCCGAATAGCCCGCAAGCTGCTTTGTGTTTATTGTTTTTTTTAGGGAGGCAGTAATAATAATTAAATTATATATTTATAGATTATGTTTATTATTAGGAAAATAATTTCTGTGGTTAAGTTTTTATTTGATAATAATATCAATAAGTTAATTGAAATTTAACATGGGGTTATTTACGGTATATGATCGTTTTTACTGGGGTATAAATCACGTAAAAATAAAAGGGGATACTTTATACAGTTCTATTACAGTGCCCTCACGCATCTTCTCCACAAGATGTGATGCACTTATTGGTTCAAAATAATGGATATAAAAAATAGATCGCTCCCCTGTTTTTTATCCATGTTGCTGACTTACCTTCATGCTTGTGTATTCTTTAAAATCCAGGTAATGTCTCGTTTTTTATGATTATTGACATGATATGACACTCACCGATTTGATTTTAACCAAAATAAAATCGCATCCTCCTATGTCGTTTGCAGAGTTTATGCAATGGGCATTGTATGCACCACAAGGTGGTTACTATACTGTTGGCTTAAAACAGTTTGGCCAGGATTTTACAACAGCACCTGAGATCAGCTGTTTGTTTTCTTATGCTGTGGCTCAACAGTGTATCGATGTGTTGACGCATCTTACGCATCCAGTGATTTTAGAGTTTGGCGCAGGATCGGGACGTATGTGCATCGATCTTTTAACCTATTTAGAACAAGAGCATTGTTTACCTGAAACGTATTATATTCTTGAATTAAGTGGGGAATTACAAAGCCAACAACATCATGCGTTTACCGAGTCTATTCCTCACTTGCTACCTAGAATCCAATGGCTACAGACTTGGCCTGAAGCTTCTTTTGAAGGGGTGATTTTAGCCAATGAAGTCTTGGATGCGATGCCTGTGCATCGATTTTTACAGACTGAAGACCATTTATACGAAATTTGTGTGGATGTAAAAGACGATCATTTACATGAAGTGCTACGGATTTGCGATAATGAAGTTTTGCAGAAGCATGTGTCCCATGCTTTGCCATCGAATCTATATCCTTATCAGTCGGAAGTTAATTTATTTGTCGAGGATTGGATCAAGCAATGTAGCTCATTATTACACAAAGGATTGATGTTGATTCTTGATTACGGATTTCCACGGCATGAATACTTTCATCCTGATCGACATCAAGGGACGTTGATGTGTCACCATCTTCATCGTGCGCATACAAATCCATTGATTCATATTGGAGAGCAGGATATCACGGCACATGTTGAATTCACCCATGTTGCTGAAGCTGCATTTGCAGCTGGTTTTGCGGTGTCTGGATTTACTTCTCAAGCCTCTTTTTTGTTGGCCAACGGTTTGTTAAGCTTATTAGAAGCATGTTCACCAAAACAATTGTTCAAGCAGCAGCAAGCTGTAAAAACTTTGCTTCAGCCCAATGAAATGGGTGAATTATTTAAAGTGATGGCTTTGACCAAAGCTTGGGATGAACCTTTGCGCGGATTTCAAATACAAGACAGACGGGCTAGTTTATGAAGGAAACCATGTATTTAACCACAGTAGAACTACAAAAAGAGTCGATGAAATTTTCAGCGGGTCACACCACGATTTTTTCTGCAACGGAGCGTGAACCTTTGCACGGCCACATGTATCAAGTTTACCTGGGTTTGACCACATGGGTCAAAGAAGACGGTATGACCTTTGATTATCGATATTATAAGAAAAAAATTCATGTGTTGTGCCGGCATTTGAATCAAACATTTTTGATGCCGGAGTTTTCTCCTTATTTAACCTATGAAGAAGATGCTGATTACTTGTATTTCACTTTCAATCATAAAAAAATTCCATTTTTACGAGAAGATGTGACTTTATTGCCCGTGGTTAATATCACTGTCGAAGAACTCTCTCGCTGGTTTGTGCAAGAGTTGATCAAAGAGAAAGAAGAATTAGAAAAGCATAGAATTGAGCACATCGTTGTAAAAGTATTTTCAGCACCGGGTCAATCCGCAAGCCATACCTGGCATCGATAAATGCCCATTTATCAAGTTGCGGTATTGCAAACCAATCGTGATTATTTTGATTATCTTGGGCCTGACAATGTCGCTATCGGTGCGCGTGTTTGGGTGCCGTTTCGTCAATCGACCAAATTAGGTATCGTGGTGGGTTTGGATACGCAACGCTCGTCTGCTGATCAACTCAAGTCTATTGTTACGGTTTTAGATCTTATCCCTATTCTTACTCCAGATATATTGATGTTATGTCGATGGATTGGTCAGTATTATCAATCTCCTTTGGCCCTTGTGTTGGGCTTTGCTTTACCTAAGATCTGCCGTCAAGGTGAAGCTCTTCAGCCAGAACTACAAACATGTTATGAGTTAACCTTGTCGATCGATGCGGCGCATCAAGCCATATCGTCTCGAGCAGTCAAGCAACATGAATGTCTTGATTATTTGGCAAGCAAAGGATCGGCCCTTCATGCTCAAATGGTTCAAGCAGGGTTTTCAAGCCAAATTATCCGTGGTTTGTTGGATAAAGAGCTCCTTTCTCAGAAGATGACGCCTGTTCAACCCCTTTATTCCCCGACTGCTTTGACGGTATTGCCCCTGAATTTGGAGCAACAGCAGGCTTATGACACCATCATTGCTCATTTGGATCATTATCATTGTTTTTTATTGGATGGTGTGACAGGTAGTGGTAAAACCGAAGTCTATTTTCAAGTGATCACAGACGTATTGGCCAGAGGACGCCAAGTACTGATTTTGGTACCGGAAATTGGGTTAACACCACAATTGCGTCAGCGTTTTCAAGCTAGGTTTGCCGAACCTTTGGTCGTGATTCACTCACAGATGTCGGATAAGGAACGCCAGCAAGCTTGGTTATGGGCACGAAATCAAGACGTCAAATTGGTATTAGGCACACGCTCAGCATTGTTCACACCGATGCCTGGATTGGGTTTGATTGTGATTGATGAGGAACATGATGCGTCATTGAAACAAATGGAAGGGGTGCGTTATTTGGCCAGAGATGCTGCCCTGATGCGTGCTTATTCTGCCAATATTCCAATTGTATTAGGCTCTGCCACGCCTTCATTAGAGAGTCTCGCCAATGCCGCAAAGGGTAAATACACGCGCATTCGACTGCTGCAGAAAGCTTTAAATACCTTTCCTTTGCACTACCAAATTGTGGATTTACGCAGCCAAACTTTGCTTCATGGCTTGGCCACAGCCACTTATGTGGCCATAGAACGCCATTTGTTGGCAGGCAATCAAGTACTGATTTTTATCAATCGTCGTGGCTTTTCTCCGGTATTATTATGTCATGTGTGTGGTTGGAAAGCTGATTGTCCACATTGTGATGCGCGACTGACGGTTCATCGTGCCGCAAATCAATTGGTCTGTCATCATTGTGGGTTTCATCAGCCCAGGATGACCTCTTGCCCCTCTTGCCAGAGCAGAGAACTTATTTTTATGGGCGTTGGAACCCAACGCATTGAAGAATCTTTGGCGACGATTTTTCCTGAAACGGCTATTGTGCGGATTGACAGAGATGCGATACGTAAAAAGCAAGCTTGGGATGAACAATTGTCAAAAATTCATATGGGGCATGCGCAGTTGATCGTGGGTACCCAAATGTTGGCTAAGGGTCATCATTTTTCACGGTTGTCCCTGGTTGTGATTTTAGACGCGGATTATGGCTTTTATGATCAAGATTTTCGTGCTTTAGAACGTTTGGGACAATTGATCACCCAAGTCTCTGGACGTGCAGGCCGTGCAGACGTGCCTGGTGAGGTCGTTATTCAAACCCATGTGCCCGACCATCCTTTGTTAAATACATTGATTCAAAGCGGTTATGAGCCGTTTGCTGAAGCCTTATTAGAATCTCGCCAAGAAGCAGGCTTACCTCCTTGTTCTTTTCTGGCTTTGCTACGAGTTCAAGGAAAACATCAGGATAAAATTTTGGCTTTTCTTCATGTGGTTAAACAACAATTAGCCTCTTCTGATCTGACTTTGATGGGACCCGCACCAGCTCCCCTGGCTAAAAAAGCAGGCCAATTTCGCATGCAATTATTAATAAAATCAGCCTCACGACAAAAACTCCAAGCTCATCTCACAGCCTTAAGACTCAAACTTCAGTCCAATGCTTTGGCCAATGGGCTGCGCTGGAACATTGACGTGGATCCTATTGATTTGGCGTAAATCTGTATGATCCCTTCAGTATCTCTGATGCTTTTGCTATAATTAAGGCATTTTGTTTTTTATATCAGCATAGGTTTGGAGTGTAAATGCTAACCAGAGACATGTTTACTCAATATACGGCACTTATCACTTTTTTGGATGAAACCGATCTTAGTTGTTTGATCGACTTATCGAAAAATTTGCAAAAGAATTATTATGTCATCAGAAAAAATGGTTCTATCGACATCCAAGAGTCGATTAAAGTGGGCTCAGTGGTTGCTGCGCTGGGTAGCGCTCTCCATTTGGATGTGTTGTTTAAACATAAATCAGACTCGATAGATGCGCTTCATGTCACTATGGTGTATGCCATGGCCAATCAAAACATGGCTACTATCAATTTTTGTTTAAACCAGGCTGATTTCAAAAATTGTAATCTGGATTTCGTCATGGAGCATGGCGCAGCTGTTTATGGGCCAGAAGATTTTTTTGATCATGTGTATCAGTATGAACAATGGGAAAAAACTTCACAAAAACTGAGAACTTTGGCCAGAATAGCCTTAGCGCATGGACAATGGGCTATTTTTAAAAAATTGCTCACAGCAGATATGGATGTCTGCGGCGAGTTGGATTGGGTCGATGAATGGCCTAACAACAAGTTACTCAGTCTTATTTTACAGCACAATAACTTTGATGCCTTGCGCTATGTTCTCGATCATTACATGGGCAAACATAAGCAAGAAGAGAGGGTGTTACATATCTTGCGTTACGCATTCCAGCATTGTGAAGAGGCTTTTATTCATCGGCTTTTAACTATTCCTATGTTCGAAGCCATCCTGCATGATAAACCCGAGTATGTGATGTTTTGTGCGGGTAAAATGGGTGCGTCTGTGTTTCAACGCTTGCTGCAAGATGTTCCTCGTGCAAAAGATTATTTGTTATGTGTTTCTGTATATCAAGGTCGTACACATCACGCTTGGTCTTCAATTTTAGAGTATGGCGATAGAGAAACAGCTCAAATCTTGCTAGATCATCTGCCTGAAGAACAACGGGGTGAGTTGTTTCGCTTTAGTGACGAAGACTGTGTTTCATTTATCTTGTTGTTGATTTTTAGAGGTAAAAATATTGAATTATTGGCGTTTGTTCTGGAAAAATTTCCTGAAGTTCAAGAAGATTTTAAGCGGAACTATAGCAACTATTTTAAAATCGTTTTTGGAGCAGGTTATGTGCAAGCTGATACAGATTATTTGGGTATTGCCGTAGCCTTTTTGAAACATTCTGAGTCTAGCTACAGGACTTATCCAGATGTTCAAGATACTTTGGTGTGGTTTGCTGATTCGATCTTTACTCAGCTCAGAACAACAAAGATGTGTTTTGAAAAACGACACAAAACACTTTACGCTATGTCTTTGGAACACTATACGCAATATTTTGATTTGCTGATTCATATCCAACGTTTCATCAAAATAAATATCGATGAGCCTATGATGCTCTTGTCGAGTATTCCAAGGACAAACGTTCATCCTCTGCTGAGTCATGCGCTTGGATTTACGTTATTTGGCCAGGCTCGTCAGATTGAGACACCTAAGGCGATTTCTTTGGAGTTGCCAGCGTGCCATTAAGGATGTTTTTTTATCCTTTTATCGGTCTTTCCGTATGTGGCAAAGGGATCACCCCTGCGTTTTTATTTTATAACAGCATTGAAAACCACTATATTTCTATAAAAATAGTATGATACAGTCTGCTTTTTTAGATTTCACAGTGATTGTTATACATTCATTGTTTTTCTAGTAGGGGATTAAAAAATGAATAATAAAACGCCAGTGAGCAGTAAGACGGTAGATACAAAAAACACTCAAAATACTGTAAGTAGCGTGGGTAGTGATGGTAGTGCTTTTGTTCTTTATGGCAATCCAGATCGTTTTGCGCAACAGTTTCCTCAATACAACCTTGTTAGACGTTCTGCGGTAAAAAAATCTCCCGTCCGTGTTAATTTATCCTCTGAGTTTAGCGATGCTCCTGATGGACCGAATGACATGGAAACTATGCTTGATAAAAAAGAGCTTGAGCAACCTCATCTCATTGATAAGATTCAAAAAGATATTATGAGTATGGACATTCATAATAAAAACGAACATGAATCTTTGAAAACATTAGTACAAATGTATATTACATTATCGATAGACACTCATCATCTGCCTATTGACAGCACTATCGATATTGAATGCTTAGATCAAGCAAATACCCGATTATTAGCGGTTTTGCGATCTAGTCTTGCTGCTCTCGAACAAGAAACGGTTCATTCTTTTTTTGCAAGTCCACGGAAAAGAGCTTATACAGCGTTAGCAAAATTTTTAGATAATTCTGCTTTATACCCTTCTATGCGTGCCAAAACAAAATTGCTCCCCACTGAACTTCAACATACTTTAGAAACCATGTCTGGTTTGATCAATGCATTTTATATGACGATAGCTTTGAACAACTTGAATACGGAAGAAAAGGCACCCTTTTACTCGCGCCTCAAGCTTGGCATTGAATTAGAGCTCCAACGCATCAAACAAGATAAACGTAAACTCATTCCATCCGAACATGTGGTGTTGCGGTATTTGGGTCATATGTTGTTGATCTTTGCAGCAGCCATTGCCATAGCGACTTTGGCTGCAGCGATCATCGCTTATTCTGGCATAAGTGTCCCTGCCGTATGGTTATCTTATGCTGCCACAGTTCAAGCAACCACATTCGTGACAGAAGGCCTTGCTTCGGTGACGGCGTTGCTAGCTTCAGTAGGCGTTCAAGCAACCGCAGCTCAAGCCGCAGCGGGTGTTGCGGTATTGTCTGCTTCAGTGTGTACTTTGTTTGGAGCCGCCATACAGCCTGCTACCTTGCGTCAAGATGCAACAAGAGCTGCAGTGTCCATTGAGCGGGCTCTTACGTGCTGATGAGGGAATAAACGTACCTCCTGAAAACGACAGGGTCGTTTGAAGGATCTGGGGGGGCGGTACAACCGTCCCTCTCTAATCAACTGATAAACACTTCTGCTTCTTGGAGCACCCTATCTTATATTTGAAAATGAATCGGTTGTTATTGAGTTTCCAGAAAGTATGGATCTTTTTAAAATCAACGCATCTTTATAGTCAGGCACAAGCTCGATAGCTTTATCCAAATGCTCTAAAGCAGTCTTTTCTTCATTTACAGTACCAACCGAAAGAACTTTCGCAGATTCCGTATAGGTTTTTGCTAACAATAGTGTTTGATTTTTGGTCAGATTTCTGATTTCTTCATGATTCATTAAAGCTAAAATTTTCTGAAAATCAGATAATCCACTGCTATGCTTTCCCCGAGCACACTTGTTTAATCCAGATGTCAAATATTCTTCTAGCTTAGTGTCAAATAGCTTGCGATTTTTGCGATATTTTTCGCGAGAACTTTTTATTTCATGGTTTAATAATTCATGGGGAAACGTTGATAAAACTATGGTTGACAACTGACGCGCATTGCTCGGTGCTTTATCTCGTAGTTTGGTCGTAAAAAATGAGTGAAAAGTTCGTAGCATACAGTATCTCCTAATATAAATGGTTTGACTTTGATAATTCATCGACTTGATGTTTCATGGAAACCAATGTTCTACCTATTGCATCGGCCGGTTTAGAAAGGCCAGATTGAATAACAGCATCTCTCAAGCCTTCATAAAAGATGCTATCTCCTTTACCTTGAACGATCTCGAATAAACTCTTAACGGCGGCAATTTGAGTGGACATCTGTGACAAGGGTTTTAATCCAGTCAAAGCATAAAAAACTGCCTGTCCACATGCATTATGAGCCAGATCATACTGGGAGGTTTTTTCAACAAGTAACAAACACCTTTTTTGATAAGACTCAATATCTAGAACTGTTTTGTTAATGTCAATCACACAATAATATTCCATAGAGCACTTTTTTTTTGCTTTTAGATAACGAGACTGCGAAGAAAAAAACTGATCTTGTAAAATATTAGCATCTGATTCCATTCCAGATGGGACCTTGCTCACCAAAGTATTAGGTAAATGAATCAATCCACGGTTTGTTTTTCTAAAAACACCAGCCAATACGTGACCGGTATAGATTGGATTCATTTTTTTATTTTTCCAATCATCAGAGTTGATTACCGACTGATTGATTTTGATAATGAGCAGAGTTTTAGAACTCAATGCAGGCGGGAAAGTTTTCTCTAAATCACCCCAGCTTCTAGATTGATACCCAGTTTTTTCTTCGGTCTGAATGATATCATTCGTAGATTGTAAGATTATTGCGCTTGGTGTGTTTTCTTGGTCATTTATAATGTGTTTTGCCTCAATATGCAAATGGCGCATAGATGATATTGCTGTAACAATAGAGCCGCTAGAGCGATAAATATTTTTTGTACTATTTATGGCTTTCATCATGGATGCACCTAACCTTTGAAAATAATATCTAAAGCGGTAGCCGTTAAATCGCAATCGGTGCCTTGATCCCAGGATAGGGCTCGTACCCTTTCCAAACGAAATCCTCAAAACGATAATCAAACAAACTGTCTGGCTTACGTTGGATGTGGAGTTTGGGCAAGGATTTGGGGGTGCGTTGTAATTGCGTTTTGGCTTGTTCTAAATGATTCAGGTAGAGATGACAGTCACCACCGGTCCAGACAAAGTCGCCTACGTCTAAATCACACATCTGAGCCACCATATGCGTCAATAAAGCATAGGAGGCGATGTTAAAAGGCACGCCTAAGAAAACATCGGCTGAGCGCTGATATAATTGGCAGGATAGCCGTCCGTTTGCCACATAAAACTGAAACAAAGCATGGCAAGGTGCCAATGCCATTTTGTCTAACTCTCCTACATTCCAGGCACTGACAATCAAACGGCGCGAGTCAGGGTTGGTTTTGATTTGGGTCATGACCTCTTGAAGCTGATCAATGTATCGTCCATCCGCACTGGGCCAGGAGCGCCATTGTTTTCCATATACAGGTCCTAGATTCCCAGCGGCATCTGCCCATTCATCCCAGATGGTGACACCATGTTGATTCAAATACGCAATATTTGTATCACCGTTCAAAAACCATAACAATTCGTGCACAATGCTGCGCGTATGGAGTTTTTTCGTGGTCAACAAAGGAAATCCCTGGGTCAAATCAAACCGCATTTGATAGCCAAAAACCGATAAAGTCCCGGTGCCCGTTCGATCTTGTTTTTCTGTGCCTTGGTTCAGAATATGTTGCAGGAGATTAAGATACGTGTGCATGGCGTTTTTCCTGTGCGTGGTAATAAAGCAGACAACCAATGATAAACATGGGCAGAGACAGTAATTGTCCCATAGTTAACCAATTCAAAGCAATAAATCCGAGATGACTATCAGGTTCGCGGAAGAACTCTACCCCAAAACGACACAGCGCATAGGCCATTAAAAAGACTGCAGAGGTGGCACCGTCTGGACGAGGTTTGCGGGCGTACCACCAAATGATCACAAATAATAATATCCCTTCTAAGCCAAACTCGTACAATTGTGAGGGATGTCTGGGTTGGTTGTCGGCTTCTGGAAACACCATGCCCCAAGGCATTTGAGTGGCTCGACCCCATAATTCTCCATTGATGAAATTGCCAATGCGACCTGCCGCCAAACCCAGAGGAACCAGCGGGATAGCGAAATCAGAAACGGCCCAAAATGGTTTTTTGATTTTTTTGGCAAACAAATATCCGGCGATAAGCACCCCAAGGAGACCCCCATGAAATGACATGCCTCCTTGCCATACTTTGAAGAGGTTGATGGGGTGATGCATGAGTTCATAGGTGTTATAAAACAACATATATCCTACTCTGCCGCCAATGACGGTGCCCAAAGCGGCATAGAAGATCAAATCGCCAATTTGTTCGTTGGTCCAATCCAAATGAAAATGTTTGACCCGCCATTTGGCCAAAAGTCCAGCCAAACTGAAGCCTAATAAATACATCAAACCGTACCAGTGTACGCCAATAGGCCCAATGGAAAAAGCGATAGGGTTGATGATTGGATAAGAGACGCTCATAAGGATTTTCCACTGCGGATTAAATCACCTAGGCCTTGTTCTTCAAGGTTTTTTTGCAAATATAATCGAATTTCGATGGGATGCTCCAGCTCTAAGACTTCGGCCAATATTTTTCGTGCATGCATCAGAGAAAAATTGCGAATGATCCATTTAATTCTGGGTAAACTGGCGGAGTTCATGCTGAGGGTATCAAAACCCATGGCCAATAATAAAATAGCAGCCAAAGGATCGGATGCCATTTCGCCACATACGCTGATTTTGACACCGGCAGCATGACCGCCTTCGACAATTTTCATCAAAGTACGCAACATGGCTGGGTGTAAGGGATCATACAGGCCAGCAACTCGTGCATTATTGCGATCAATGGCTAATAAGTATTGGGTCAAATCATTGGTGCCCACCGACAAAAAATCCACTCGTTTGGCCAATTCTTTGGCTTGGCATGCGGCTGCAGGGACTTCAATCATGACGCCCAAAGCAGGTTTTTCAATCCGACAACCCTCTTCGAGCAGTTCTTCATAGGCTTGATTGATCAAATAAGCCGCCTCATCCACTTCACTCAGGGTAGTGACCATGGGCAGCATGATGCGTAAATTGTTCAATTCTTCATTGGCACGCATCATGGCGCGCACTTGCAGCAAAAAGAGATCGGGATGATCTAGCATCACACGAATGCCACGCCAGCCTAAATAGGGATTGGTTTCTTCAATGGGAAAATACGGCAACACTTTGTCGCCACCAATATCCAAGGTACGCATGGTCACAGAGCGTGGGGCAAAGGCCTTCAGGGTCTGACGGTAAATAATGTACTGCTCATCTTCGGAGGGAAAACGATCGCGACTCATAAAGGGAACTTCAGAGCGATAGAGGCCTACGCCTTCGGCACCCACACTCATCGACATACCTGAGTCCATGGCGAGGCCGGTATTCACGTGCAAAGCGATACGGTGGTGGTCTAGCGTTTCTGCGGGTTTGTCGCGTAGACCCACCAGGCTTTGATTTAAGGCATCTTCTTTTTGGATCAATTGCTTGTATTCAGAGAGCAGGATTTTGGTGGGAGAAACAAAGACTTCACCATTGTCACCGTCCACAATGATGGCGCGTCGAGACAATTGGTCTAGCTGTAAGCCACGTACGGCCATGACGGTTGGTATACACATAGACCGCGCTAAAATGGCCATATGAGAGCTGCTAGACCCATTGGCTGAAATGATACCGGCCAAATGCCCCTCGGGTACTTCTGCAAGGGTGGCTGCTGAAATTTCATCGCCGACCAAAATGGTACGTCGGGGATAGTCAATTTCTTCATGTTGTGACGATTGTAATTCAGCCAAAACCCTACGCCCAATATCACGAAAATCAGACGCTCGTTCGCGTAAATATTCGTCGTTCATGTTTTCAAATTGTTGAATATGGCGCTTGATGACTGTTGCTAAAGCGGCTTGTGCACCCAGATGCTCGGTGCGAATTTCACGAATCACTTCTTCTCCCAAGCTGTCTTGGTCGAGGATGCGCAAATAGACGTCGAATAAGGCATGTTCTTCATCAGCCACACTAGATTTGATGCGTCGACTCAAACGATGCATATTGTCGCGCGCTGCTTGGAGTGCTTGTAAAAAAATGGCGATTTCGCTGTCGACATCATCCACAAAATGCCTGGGCACTGCATCAATATCCGCGGGTGGATAAATGACCACGGCTGTCCCGATAGCCACACCAGGTACGGAGCTCATTCCTCTCAGGGCAATGGGCGTATGCTCGGTTTTGCTGGCACCAGAGGTGGGTGGCTCAGTCAAAAGCGCCAATTCACCTGTTGCTTCGGCGTGAGCAATCATGCCCCCGAGTTGGGCCGCCAAGGTGATCAAAAAAGCTTCTTCTGCGTCATCAAAACAGCGTTGATTGGTTTGTTGGGCGACGAGAACGCCATAGAGTTTTCGATGTTGAATGATGGGCACGCCTAGGAATGCGTGCAAATGTTCTTCTTTGAGCAAGGGATTGTAGTAAAAATCAGGGTGATCACTGGCGTCGTCAATATTAATCGGTTCCTCACGCCGCCCTACCAAACCAATGAGTCCTCGGTCGATAGAAATTCTTACCGAAAATTCGGCATCTTTATGTAGTCCTTTGGTGGCGATCAACACATATTCACGATTTTTATTATCAATCAAAAATACCGAGACCGCTTCAGCGTAAATGGCGCTGCTCACCCGGTCTACCAAGGTATTCAAAGCGGCCAGAAGGTGGGGTGCTGTTGTAACATCTTGGACGATACGCTTTAATATTTTAAGCATCAGATTTTGTGACCATGATGACCCCGTTTACGGCGCATGCCCAAAGGAGTGCGTCGTTTTTTTAATAGATATTCTAACTCTTTTAACGCTTGAATATAGACTTGTTTTTTAAAAAAGATCACCAAATCTTGTGGCTCTTTGTAATCAATCCAACGCCAGCTATCAAATTCGGGCGAATTACTCAGATCTAAACGAATTTTTTGTTCGTTGGTCACGAGCTTGAGCAAAAACCATTTTTGTTTTTGGCCAATGACCAATGGGTCGGTGCCGTGACGTAAATATTGTTTGGGCAGACGGTATTTTAACCAGCGCTTGGTGGCGCCCAAAATTTCCACATCGGTGCGCTCTAAGCCAATTTCTTCGCGTAGTTCACGAAACAAAGCTTCAGTGGGTGTTTCGCCTGGCGCTAGGCCGCCCTGGGGAAATTGCCAGGCATCATGCCCATAGCGCTTGCCCCAGAATACACGATGTGACTCATTTATCAAAATGATACCTACGTTCAATCGATACCCAGCACGATCAATTAGCATGATTTTTTTTCTTAATAACAGCAACTCCGACAGGAGTTATAAATTGTGTCATGATTTTTTCATAAAAGGTGAGAGTTTGGCAATAAGAACTTGTTTGGGTATAATCGTCTGCTGAGTTCTGTCTGGAGTTACCTGTGTCTGCGAATATCTGGCAGAAATGTTTGAGTCTGTTACAAGAAGAGTATCCGGCACAACAATTTAATACGTGGTTACGGCCTTTACAAGCAGAAACACAGGATTCAACCCTGGTTTTGTTGGCACCCAATCGCTTTGTGGTCGATTGGGTTAAAAAGCATTTTAATACGCGTATCAACGAGTTGGTTCGTCAAATCAGTCCGGACACCATTACGCATGTGAGTATTGAAATTGGGACAAAAGCAGTGATTCCCAGCGTAAGCACCGCAGCTGCAGCGGCCCAGCCTGCCCCAGAGCAACGTAAATCGCCTCAGGTGAAAAGTGCAGCGGATCCCTATAGCAATAGTTATTTGAATAAGAAATTTGTGTTTGACAGTTTTGTTGAAGGAAATTCTAACCAATTGGCGCGAGCTGCGTCGTTGCAGGTGGCCGAACGTCCCGGAGATGCGTATAATCCTTTGTTTATATACGGTGGTGTGGGTCTGGGTAAAACCCATTTGATGCATGCCATTGGCAATACGATTTTGAAAAAAAATCCTGACGCAAAAGTATTGTACTTGCATTCTGAGCGATTTGTTGCGGATATGGTGAAAGCCTTACAAACCAATTCTATCAATGAATTCAAACGGTTTTATCGGTCTTTGAATGCGTTGTTGATTGATGATATTCAATTTTTTGCCGGCAAAGACCGTTCTCAAGAAGAGTTTTTCCATACTTTTAATGCTTTGCTGGAAGGGCAACAACAAATTATTTTAACCAGTGATCGCTATCCCAAAGAGATTGAAGGGGTAGAAGAGCGCTTAAAATCTCGTTTTGGCTGGGGATTGACCGTGGCAGTGGAGCCCCCGGAATTAGAAACCCGGGTGGCTATTTTGATTTCTAAAGCCGAATTATCCAATGTGATCCTGCCCTACGAAGTGGCCTTTTTTATTGCCAAACGCATTCGTTCTAACGTGCGAGAGCTTGAAGGAGCGCTGCGTCGCGTGATCGCCAATGCTCATTTCACAGGCAAACCCATCACCATTGAGTTTGTGAATGATGCTTTACGCGATTTGTTGGCGCTACAAGATAAATTGGTCACGATTGAAAATATTCAAAAAACCGTTGCAGAGTATTATAAGGTCAAAGTGGCTGATATTTTATCCAAACGGCGTAGTCGATCTATTGCCCGACCAAGGCAGATGGCAATGGCGCTGGCAAAAGAATTGACCAATCATAGCCTGCCTGAAATTGGTGATCATTTTGGGGGCCGAGATCATACGACTGTGATTCACGCGTGTCGTAAGGTCAAAGAGTTGATCTTAGAAGGTGGCGATTTTGCCGAGGATTATAAAAACTTGATGCGCACATTATCGTCTTGATGCACCGTGATTTGTTTGCGTTTTATCTTAAAGAAGTGGAGGGTTTATTGTGTTTGAATTGACAATCAGCAAGCAACAAATTTTAACACCATTGTTGATGGTGGCTGGTGCGGTGGATAAAAAGCAATCTTTGCCCATTTTGTCCAATATTTTATTACAGCTGTCTGCACATCAATTCAGTTTAACCGCCACGGATTTGGAGATTCAAATCACCGCCGTGGTGCCTTGCTCCTCCAGCATGCTGGGTGCGGTGACCGTGCCGGCTAAAAAAATAATTGATATTTTTCGCTCTTTAGACGACGAAGCTGTACCCACATTGCATTATACGGGTACCACGCTCACGATTAAAACTGAGCGCAGTCAATTCAAGCTCACCACCCTGCCCGCCGTGGATTACCCTATTGCAGAAGACGAAGTGAGTGAATTAGAGTTTTCATTACAATCCGCTGATTTGATGCGTTTGTTACAAGCCACTTCGTTTGCCATGGCACAACAAGACGTGCGCGCCTACCTGAATGGCTTATTTCTTGAGATTGATCGCAAATCCATCACCGCGGTCACTGCTGATGGCCATCGTATGGCTGTGTGTCGCCTCTCTGAGGAAGGGTTAGATCAGCATCATCGTTTGTTGATTCCCAAGAAGGGCGTTCAAGAAATGCTACGATTGCTGGCCACAGTGGCCTCTGATGAACGTGTGGTGATTTCGGCCAGTAAAAATCATGTGAGTTTGGTGACCAGTCAATTTAGATTTTCTTCCAAATTGATCGAAGCACGGTTCCCACCCTATGCAAGAGCGATACCTAAGGATTATGAACGCATCGTTCTTATCGACCGCGACAGCTTAAAGCGCGCCTTATCGCGTATCGTCATTTTGGCCAATGAAAAATTACGTGCGGTGGTATTGCGGATTGAGCATAACTTATTAACCTTGGCAGCCTCCAACAAAGAACAAGAAGAAGGCGTAGAAACTTTGGTTGCAGAAACGCAAGGTGAGCCGTTGACGATTGGTCTCAATGCTACCTATCTATTGGACGTGCTCAATTATTTCAATGAGGGTGTGTTGCGGTTGTCATTTGGCGATGCGGACAATAGTATTTTGGTCCAGGCCGTGAATGACGATCATTATTTGTACATTATTATGCCTATGAAGTTGTAATGCTAGCGCAGATTAATATTCATGGATTGCGTAATATTGATACGATGCATTTAGAGCTTCATCCGCGTTTTAATTTTTTTTATGGACAAAATGGTAGTGGAAAAACATCGATTTTGGAGGCCATTTATCTGTTAGGCAGTGGCCACTCCTTTCGAACACGCGAGATAGCGCCCTTGGTCCAACAAGGACAGTCCTCTTTCACGGTGTTTTCTAAAACCCAGCAGCATGAGACCATCAGTGTCCAAAAGTCATTGGATGGTTCTGCACTGGTACGATTGAATCAACAGCCCTGCCAACGGAGTTCGGAGTTGGCGCATTTTTTGCCCTGCTCTTTGTTTTATCATGATTTGTTTCAAATCATCGACGCAGGCCCCAGCGTGAGACGCAGTATTTTAGATTGGGGATTGTTTCACGTGGAACATTCTTATCATGAGACATGGAAAGAATACCGGGCTGTGTTGAAGCAACGCAATGCGTTATTGAAACAAAAAGCAAAGCCTCAGTATTATGTGCCATGGGACAATCGCTTGGTGGATTTGGCGCATGAATTAGATCGCTTGAGAGCGGCATATTTTCAAGAGTGGTCCAGTCGTTTTCAAGCCTGTTTGCAACCATTGACCGACACACCGTGCAGCATTCGTTATGACAAGGGCTGGGATAAAAAAGGCACTGGAAAATCTTTGAAAACCATTTTGTCCGAGCAATTCGAACAAGATGTGCAACGCCAGTACACCAATGCCGGTCCTCATCATGCGGATGTGGTGTTTGATTCGGTTTTGTTGAAAGCCAAACAACATTTATCCCGCGGGCAGCAAAAAATCATTTTAATTGCTTTGAAATTAGCCCAAGCACAATTGATCGCCAAACCCTGTGTATATTTGATGGACGACATTACCATAGAGTTAGATGGCTTACATATACAGAGATTATTCGATGCACTCAGTGAGTTGCCGGGGCAGTTTTTCTTAACATCTGTGCATCCTTTTGCAAACCCCTCTGGACTAGAGGGACACGTTTATCAATTAGATCAGGGGCATTGTTTCCCTGCTTAGCTGACAGGCCTTGCTTAAGCGGCCAACATATTTAAAATTCAGACGACTTGTGTCTTGTAGCCCGCAAGTAGCATAGAGAATTGCGGGGTCACCAATAACACGGGCAGATTATTGTGGAATACATAGTGCAAAAACAATGATGATCGTTTGTCTGGTTGAATGTAACCCCGCAATTCACTGCGCTCTGAGTGATTCTGGCATATTTTTAAACAAAAAAAATTGAAGTGCATATGAAATTATGATCAAATTGAGTTTCTGACGACTTAATAGGATAAAAACATATGCACAAGCAGACATTTTGCCAGAAATTGTTCGAAACAGCACTAGGCACAGGCATTCATAAAGCAAGAAAAAAGTGTTTATCGCGATTTATAGGCGACTTATTAGATTATGATGTGAATTTGAGTGTCACAGAAATCGGAAAAAAGCTTAGTCCAATTTTTTTTGGTGATGCGCAAGAGCTGGTAGTCTTAATTGATTGGAGCGGTTCGTGTAAGGAAAAGCTTCATACATTAATCGCCAGTATAGTAGGTCATGGTCGCTCAATACCCATTTATCACCAAGTATTCGGTGAGTCACAACTAGGTGGTCAAACAGCTCATGAGCAATTTTTACAAACATTAAGAGATATTATACCGTCTCATATAAAAGTCATTATTATTACGGATGCTGGGTTTCGTACGCCTTGGTTTAGAGAAGTTATTTCATATGGATGGGATGTGATTGGCCGTATACATGGAGGGTTCGGTTTTCAAAAAGAAGGCGAAAAAGAGTGGGTTAGCCTAAATGAAATTGATTTTGGTGGTACAGGTAAGGCTTACTCGCTAGGCAATGGGAAGATTGGAAAAAAAACGAAACGTGTATCCGTGTACGTATATACGTATAAGGAAAGGCTTTCGGACAAACCTCATAAAAAAATCCGTAACTCCCCACGTCATCCCGAGCGCAGCGAGGGATCTCCTGTCGTTTGGCACAATTTTTAAAGAATCGATTGATACAAGTCGTTCCATTCTGGGTTCAATG
>CAZVEH010000019.1:0-14567 GCA_964625775.1 uncultured Legionella sp.
ATGAAAACGGTATTATATCCCATAACTCAGTCATTTAAAAATCAAATTACTATACAAGTACCACACGACAGGAGATCCCTCGCTGCGCTCGGGATGACGTGGGGAGTTACAACAATTATTTATTATGATGGACATAATTTAAAAGTGTGTTTCTATAAGGATTTCTACGTATATAATACACATTTCCTGTATCAAATAATGAATTTTTTAAAATATGGTGAGTAAATTAGTTTGAAATTTTTACTAAGTTTTAAACTTTAACTAACTTCATGTATAGGGCATTGTAATATTTGAATGGATTATGTGAGATATGGGTTTTTTCAAAAAGGGTCTGCTGCGGGGCATTAATAGCGCAATATTGGGATTTTGTGGTTTATTCCTTCAAAATACTGCATATGCTGCAGTCTACCAAATTCTAAGTGATATCTGCACTAAGTGGCTTTGCTGTTTATGATACTGAGGGATGAAATGATTTTTAATATAGATAAAATTTATATCATTCACTCACATGATACGTTCCCTGGAAGGCGTGTTATTTACCAAGCAGGGATAGCCGCATCAGAAAACAGGACTATTGCCTTGTCTCTGACTTCTTGTGCATGCAATGCGTTTACCAACAGTTGGATTTGTTCTTTCTTAGTGCTGTCTTTTCGAATGACTATCAAATTAGCATAAGGAGAGCTCTTGCCTTCTGTGAACAAAGCATTGCGATTGGGATGTAATCCTGCGGGTATGGCAAAATTTGTGTTGATCACAGCTACGTCCACATCGGGTAATGCGCGGGCCAGTTGCGCGGCATCTAGCTCTCGAAACTGGTATTGTTTGGGGTTGCTTTTGATATCAAATAATGAAGCACTTCGTTTGTTTTTCAAGCGGATCAAGCCTGCTTCTTGGAGGAGTAACAACGCGCGGGCTTCATTGCTAGGGTCGTTGGGTATCGCAATGATGGCGCCGGGTTTGAGCGCTTTGAGTGATGTGATTTTGTTGGAATAGAGCCCAGCAGGGTATAAAAACGTTTTTCCTGCGACTTCTAAATTATAATGATGCGCCTTTATGGCATCTTCCAAATACGGCAAATGTTGAAATATATTTACATCTAATGTTCCGTCCTGTAGTGCGGCATTAGGTAGGTTATAATCACTAAATTCTACAATTTTGACCGTCAAACCATGTTGTGTCTGGACAATATTTCGAGCCACTTCGACGAGTTCAGTTTCAGGGCCTGCAATGGTACCCACAATCAAAGTATTGGGATTGGGTTTTTCAGAACAGCCTATGCATAAAGCAGCGACTATGATCCCAACCGTGGTTTTCATGAAACGAGATAGACGAAGGTGTGCGTGCATGGTGGCCCCTTATGGTCGGTAGGTGAGTGCCGTACGACTCAACAACCTGTTTTTTTGTTTAAAGTTTTAACATAGCGATCACCCAGCCATTGGAGGGCTTGGACAATAAAAATCAGAATCGTAACTGTGATGATCATGATACTCAAATCAAACCGTTGATAACCGTGACGAATCGCCAAATCTCCCAAGCCACCCCCGCCCACAGTGCCCGCCATGGCTGAATAGTTGACCAAGGTGATGGCAGTAACTGTGATGGCTTGCATCAACGCGGGTCTTGCTTCTGGGAGGAGAATATGCAAAATCATTTGTCGGCTATTGGCGCCCATTGCAAACCCTGCCTCAATCAAGCCATGCGGCAAACTGCGATAGGCATTGTCCACCAACCGAGCGAAGAAAGGCGCTGCACCCAAGGTCAAAGGAACGACGGCTGCATGAATACCAATCGATGTACCGATTAATAAACGAGTGACTGGAATAAGTGCAACCAATAGAATGATAAAAGGAATAGAGCGTGCGATATTAATCACGGAAGACAGGGCGTGAAATAATTTGGGGCTGGGTTTTACTGAGTGGCTACTGAATAAAATAGTCCCTAAAGGTAAGCCGATAAGCATTGCAAAAAAAGTACTGATTCCAACCATATATAGGGTTTGGCCAGTCGCAATTGCTACTTCATATGCCATGGTTGTTGGCGACATATCCTAGAACCTCCACAGTTAAATTCGCTTGTCGACAACGCTGCATAAAAGCGTGCAAATGCTCAGCGTCAGTATGTAATTCAACAATCAATACCCCACAAGTTAAGCCATTAAATCGATCGATATTGGCTTGTAAAATATTAACGTCTATATGTAATTCTCTGCTGATTTGACTGATAAAAGGCCCTGTTGCTGTTTCGCCTTCGAAGAGCAGACGCAACAAAGGTCGGCCGTTGTCTTCTGTGATCAAATCTCGCTGTAAACAGGGGGGAAGTTGTGGGCTTAATTGTGAATACAACATCTTGCGAGTCAAACTGTTTTTATGCGTAAATACAGAGGCCAAATCAGTGGTTTCAACAATTTTACCGGATTCCATGATCGCCACACGATGACAAATTTGTTTGATGATATCCATTTCGTGGGTGATCAATACAATGGTGATGCCATACAGTGCATTGATTTTATGTAACAGATTTAAAATAGCCCTTGTGGTTTCAGGGTCTAAAGCAGAGGTCGCTTCATCACACAGTAAAATTTTAGGGGAGCAACTTAACGCACGCGCAATAGCCACCCGTTGTTTCTGACCGCCACTGAGTTGATTAGGATAGGCGTGTGCTTTGTCGCTGAGTTCAACCAAGGGCAGTAATTCATGAATTTTTGCATCAATAAGTTCGGGCGATAAGCCTTGAATCTGCATTGGTAAAGCAATATTGTCGTAAACGGTTTTTGTCTGGAGTAAATTGAATTGCTGAAAGACCATCGCGGTTTTATGGCGAGCTTTTTGTAAGGGTTGTCCGCGTAATTGGCTAATATCTTGTTGATCAAGGAGAACTTCGCCGCGATCAGGGCGTTCTAATGCATTGATGCAACGTAATAGAGTGGATTTTCCTGCGCCACTGCGGCCAATGATGCCAAAAATTTCCCCTTCCTGAATCCCCAGGTTAATGTCTTGTAATACAATATGGTCGGCAAAAGATTTGTATAAACCACGTAATTCAATCATGAATCCTGACTCATTAGGGTGTATGGACACAAAAGCACATCGCGTCATTATACGGTGGACTCTATGATCTGTCACTAAAAAAGCTCGGGTCGATCCTTGAAGTCATCTAGTGCTTCGGGATTGGCAATCGAGTCCATATTTTTTACAGGTAAGCCGTGCACGACCTGTCGTACGGCCAATTCTACCAATTTGCCATTGATGGTATGGGGGATGTCTTTGACTTGCAAAATCACAGCAGGAACATGGCGTGGTGAGGCGCCATGACGAATGGTTTGTCGAATGGTTTGTTGCAAGCTCTCGTCCAATTGCACGTCAGGTTTGAGTTTTACAAAGAGCACCACGCGCACATCATCTTTATAAGCTTGACCAATAACCACCGAATCTATGATATCGGGAAGGGTTTCAATTTGTCGATAGATTTCTGCCGTTCCAATACGAACGCCACCCGGTTTTAAAGTGGCATCTGAACGACCATAAATAATCACCCCTCCATGTTCGGTGATCTCGGCATAGTCCCCATGCACCCAAACATTGGGGATTTGCTCAAAATAGGCACTTTTATAGCGTGATTGGTCTGGATCTTGCCAAAATCCCACGGGCATCGATGGAAACGCTTGCGTACAGACCAATTCGCCACGCTCTGCTATCACAGATTGTCCTTTGTCATCCATAATATGCACGGCCATGCCCAAGCCAATGCATTGCAACTCTCCAGAATAAACGGGTAATAACGGATTGGCCAAAGCAAAACAAGAAATGATGTCCGTGCCCCCTGAAATCGAAGATACTGGAATATCTGCTTTGATGTGATGGTAAATATAATCAAAATGATGAGGGAGTAAAGGTGAGCCCGTGGATAACACCAAGCGTAGTGCTTCCATCGGATGCATTGTGTTGGGCGATAAAGCTTCTTTTTCAATGCTGGCAATAAATTTAGCGCTGGTGCCAAAAATAGTAATACGCTCTTGGTCCAACACTTCAAATAAATGTTGTGCCGTGGGGTAAGACGGTGAACCTTCATACAAAGTGAGTGTGGCACCCAATGCCAAGGTGGACGCCATCCAATTCCACATCATCCAACCGCAAGTCGTATAAAAGAGCATATTGTCTTGTGGTGTGATGTCGCAATGTAAGCCTAATTCTTTAACATGCTGAATCAAAGTGCCTCCCGCACCGTGAACAATACATTTTGGTTTGCCCGTGGTGCCTGAGGAGAATAAAATATACACAGGGTGATCGAACGGCATAGCGACAAAGGTTAAAGGGTGGTCGGGCACTAAAAAGTCTTGCAGGGCGGTGGTTCCTTCGGTGAATGCTGAAGGAGACGGGCTGGGTAAATTTGGATAAATAATGATGTGCTCTAGACCTGGTATTTGGCGTTTAATGTCTTTGATCTTCTCTGCAGCCTGATGTGTTTTTCCTTGATAGGTATGTCCATCACATACAAACACAAGTTTTGGTTCTATTTGCCCCAAGCGATCAATGATGGCTGCTGATCCAAAATCTGGGGAACAAGAAGACCAAATAGCGCCAATGGCAGTGGTTGCCAACATGGCAATCAGGGTGAACGCCACATTGGGCATGATGCCAGCGACGCGATCATGGGGTTGGATGCCGGCTTTTTTTAAACCTGCAGCGCAGGCTGCAACCCGTTGGTGGAGCTCGTGATAGCTGATGCTTTCACGCCGTCCTAGTTCATCGATGCTGATTAATGCGGGGTGATCATCCTGGCGTTGTAATAAAAGTTCGGCAAAATTAAATGTTGCGCCCTGAAACCATTGTGCATCCAACATGTGTTGATAGTCGTTGAGAGTCTGCGCAGGAGGGGTATCAAATTTTAAGTTGAAATACGACCAAACAGCAGGCCAAAATATGCGGGGTTCTTTCAGAGAAAATTCATATAAAGAGGGATAGTCGGTCAAAGAACAAGGGTTGTGTTGCATGAGATATTGCATAAACCGCCATAAATGGCTGTTTTGAGGATGCGAAGGTTGCCAAAGTATTTTACTCATTATATGTCAGTCCTGATATTGTTTTGATAATTGGTAATTGCTCACCCCGCCAGAACCGTTCGGCCTGAGGAGGATGCGGAGCATCCGTCTCGAAGGCTTACTTTCAAATGCATTACCCTTCGAGACGCCGCAAAAGCGGCTCCTCAGGGCGAACGGGTGAGCCGTTACGATAATTGTAACTATTCAGTATAAGAATATTTGAGAAGCTTGGCTATCTGTGGGATAATTTTGAACCGCATTTCTCCTTTACTAGGTGAGCACATGACAATCGAAGACAACAAACAAAAAGCTCTTTCAATGGTTTTACAGCAAATCGAACGCCAATGGGGCAAAGGTTCGGTGATGCGTATGGGCGACGGCAATATTAATCAAGACATTCAAGCGATTTCAACCGGCTCTTTGGGTTTGGATATTGCTTTAGGAATTGGTGGATTACCCAAGGGACGTATTGTGGAAATTTATGGTCCTGAATCGTCTGGTAAAACAACTTTGACACTACAAGTGATTGCCGAATGTCAAAAAGCAGGGGGTACTTGTGCATTCATAGACGCTGAGCATGCCTTAGATCCTAGCTATGCAGAAAAATTAGGTGTCAAAGTAGATGAGCTATTGATTTCTCAGCCGGATACAGGAGAGCAAGCGCTGGAAATCACCGATATGTTGGTACGATCTTCTGCGGTAGATGTGGTGATTATCGATTCGGTTGCAGCGCTAACGCCAAAAGCAGAAATTGAAGGCGAGATGGGCGATACGCATGTGGGTTTGCAGGCACGCTTGATGTCACAAGCTTTGCGTAAATTAACGGCCAATATCAAACGTTCTAATACCCTGGTGATTTTCATCAATCAAATTCGGATGAAAATTGGGGTGATGTTTGGTAGCCCGGAGACGACTACAGGTGGAAATGCATTAAAATTTTATGCTTCTGTGCGCTTAGATATCCGTAGAATTGGATCGATTAAAAAAGGTGAAGAAATTTTAGGAAGCGAAACCCGCGTCAAAGTGGTTAAAAATAAAGTCGCACCACCTTTTAAAATCGCTGAGTTTGATATTTACTACAACGAAGGCATTTCACGAGACAGTGAGATCATTCATTTGGCCACAAACTTAGGTTTGATTGAGAAATCTGGCGCTTGGTACAGTTACAATGGCGAAAAAATTGGTCAAGGTAAAGATAATGTCCGCATGTATTTGCAAGAAAATCGCGCGATCGCCGAAGCATTAGAGCAAAAAATACGTCTGGCATTGTTGACCCCCAAAGCGGTGACGAAATCTGAACCACTTGAACTTGTCGATGACTAAAGTGTTTACAGCGGCAGTGGCTCTATTGGCACGCCGCGAGTATGGTTTTGATGAGTTGGCGCATAAATTGGCGCAAAAAGGGTATACCTCGGTTGACATTTTGACTGCTCTCGCAGAATGTCAGCGCCTGGGGCTGCAATCTGATCGCCGTTTTGTTGAGATGCTATTGCACGCACGTATACGGCAGGGGTATGGGCCGGAGCGCGTTCGCAATGAGTTGCGACAAAAACAGGTAGATCGGGCGTTATTAGAGGACGTGTTGGCGGCCGATCCTGTGGATTGGACTGCCCATGCTTTACAGGTTTTGCATAAAAAATACAAATCTTTGGGTCACGAGACCTTTGCCGCACAACAAAAGCAAAAACAATTTTTACTGTATCGAGGATTTGCCAATCATACGATTGCGCAGGCATTTGAACAGAGACTGGATGCGATAAATACGAGTAAACATGATGAATACAGCTGAATTAAGACAAGCATTTTTAGATTATTTTGTGAAAAAAGGACATACATTGGTGCAAAGCAGTGCTTTGGTGCCGGGCAATGATCCTACTTTGTTATTCACCAATGCGGGTATGGTGCAATTTAAGGACGTATTTTTAGGCCAAGATGTGCGGCCTTATCGCCGAGCTGTGAGTTCGCAACGTTGTTTGCGCGCGGGCGGCAAACACAACGATTTGGAAAATGTCGGATACACGGCTCGTCACCACACTTTTTTTGAAATGTTGGGCAATTTTAGTTTTGGCGATTATTTCAAACAGGATGCCATACGCTTTGCTTGGGAATTTTTAACTCAGGTTTTGGCAATACCCGCCTCTCGTTTATGGGTCACGGTTTATTTAGATGACGATGAAGCTGCAGAGATTTGGCAAAAGGATATCGGGGTGGCGCCGGATCGAATCTCTCGTTGTGGTGAAAAAGATAATTTTTGGTCGATGGGCGATACTGGCCCTTGTGGTCCTTGTACCGAAATATTTTATGATCATGGCCCAGAAATCGCAGGAGGCCCCCCAGGCAGTCCTGATGCCGATGGCGATCGGTACATTGAAATCTGGAATTTGGTATTTATGCAGTTCAACCGTGATAAGCAAGGGCATTTGCATCCTTTGCCACAACCGTCTGTGGATACGGGGATGGGGTTGGAGCGCATTACGGCGGTGGTTCAAGGGGTTCATAACAATTATCATATCGATACGTTTCAATATTTGATAGAACAAATTTTGGTGTTAACCCCAGGACTTGATCCTGAGCATCCTTCCTTGAAAGTGGTGGCGGATCATTTGCGGGCATGTGCCTTTTTATTGGCCGATGGTGTGATTCCCAGCAACGAAGGACGTGGGTATGTATTAAGACGTATCATTCGGCGTGCCGTACGTCACGGATATGCATTAGGCTTGCCTGTACCGTTTTTCCACCAGCTGGTGACCCCCTTGATCACGGTCATGGGGCAAGCATATCCTGAATTGGTCACCCAGCAACGCCACATTGAACAACGCTTAGAACAAGAAGAACAACAATTTGCGCGTACGCTTGAACAAGGTTTGCGGCTGTTGCAGGAACAAATTCAACAAGGTGATCTGCACACTATTTCCGGTGATATGGCGTTTAAATTATACGATACCTACGGCTTTCCGTTGGATTTGACGGCTGATATAGCACGTGAACAAGGGTTAGCCATCGACATGGAAGGCTTTCATCATTGCATGCGCCAACAACGTGCTCAATCGCAATCTGCCAGTCAATTTGATGCAAATTATCATGATCTGGCACCGATCGCAGTGAGTTCGAGTTTCCATGGATACGAACAAGATGATTTACAATCCGATGTGGTAGCCTTGATCCAAGACGGCAAAGCGGTTGATCAGTTGCGTTCCGGTGCACAGGGCATTGTGGTGTTGCAGGCAACGCCATTTTATGCAGAATCCGGCGGGCAAATTGGTGATACCGGTACTTTATCTGCTGAAGGCTGTTTGTTCCGTGTGGATGAAACGCAACAGCAAGGTTCTGCCATCCTACATAGGGGGCAGGTTTTAAAAGGTGATCTACAGCTGAAACAAAACGTGTTGGCAACAGTGGATGTGTTGCGACGAGATGCTATTCGCTTGAATCATAGTGCAACGCATTTGGTCCATGCTGCGTTGCGCTCAGTACTGGGCGAGCATGTGGCGCAAAGGGGTTCCTTGGTGGAAGCTGATCGTGCTCGTTTTGATTTTACGCACGGTGCTGCTGTGTCTGCACAAGAGTTAGAGCGTGTAGAATCTTTGGTCAATCAACAGGTGCGGTTGAATCATGCCATTGAAACTGCTGTGATGTCTTTAGAGGACGCTAAAAGTTCGGGTGCTGCGGCTTTATTTGGTGAAAAATATTCTGATCAAGTACGTGTCTTATCTATGGGTGAGTTTTCTAAAGAATTATGCGGTGGTACGCACGCCAGACGTACGGGTGACATCGGTTTGTTTAAAATCACCGCAGAATATGGTGTAGCCAGCGGAGTACGGCGCATTGAATTTGTCACTGGGGATGCCGCGATGCTGTGGGTGAATGGGCGCTTACAAACCTTAAGTTCCGTTTCTGGCTTACTCAAAACTCAGCCCGATGCGGTATTGGAAAAGCTACAGCAAACCCTGCAAACCATGAAGCAGCAGGAAAAGGACTTATTGCAGAGTAAACAGGGGTCCTTGGAGCAAAAAAGCAAAGAACTCAGCAGTGACTCCGCGAGAAAAATAGGTGATGTGCTGGTTGTGGTAGAGCGCTTGGATGAGTTATCGGTGCAAGATTGTAATATTTTAGCGGATAGATTGTCGTCAGGTTCGCAGGTCGTTACAGTATTAGTCACGGTTAAAAATAACAATGTGTCTGTGATTGCAACGGTGAGCAAAACGTTATTGCCACTGTTCTCTGCAGTGGATTTGGTAAAACAAGTCTGTGGTAAAGGCGGTGGCCGGCCTGATCGAGCCCAAGGTGGCGGTCCTGTGCGAGATAATTTGGATAAAGCTATTGATGGGTTGAAAAGAGAATTATTTCAAAAGATTGAAACTATAAGGTAAAAGAATCGGATAATGGTATAGAAGAAAAACCAATACATTAGAACCGTATCTAAATTATGAATATAAAACTCTACATGATGTGTTTTATACATGCTGAGATGCTTATACGTTGAACCAGCAGTCGTTAGATGACTTTGATCACTTCGTCATGTTATTGGATGAATTTTAATGACCATAATTTCTCTTCGACTGATCAACACAAAATTGATTCATTATAGAAATAGCCTTAGGTTTGATTAAATATATGAAAAAAATAATAATCCCATTGTTGATCATGGCCGGATTTTGTCATGCAGGTGTTATCAAACCTACGGCTCATAGTAGAGCTAACTGCTTTGGATTTAATGAGTCAGTCACATGGCATTTAGGTCATTCATATTGGTGGCGAGTAGAAAGTCGCCATTATGCTTCCATTCGATCTATACGTGCCCATCATATTCTTAATAGTGGTAAACAGTTTACTTGGCGCGCAATTGCTTATCATGCAACCGAAGGATATTCAACACGAGGCGATCATTGGTATGTTGTTGGAATGCATTACTATTATCCGTATGGGCCCAATAACAAAGAAGTTTTGGATAATACCACTATGGCGGTTGACTGTGGTATGGAGGGCGGGTGGTGGGATCATTAAGGAGATTTAAATGCAAAAAAAAAGTTTGATTTTTTGTGGTATTTTATTTATGAGTCAGTATGTTCTGGCTGAAGAAGCATCAGAATTGGCTGAAATAGATAAGAAACGCATGGAAATCATTAAAAAAGAGCTTACGGAAAAAGGTATTCCAGCTCCAGATGGTGGCGTGACCATTATGCCTAGTAAAAAGATGAAATCCTATGAAGAAATGCATGTCGAAAGAGAAAAATTAAAAAAGCAAATGGAAAAATACGGTTTTATTAAAAAGAAAAATCCACAAGTCAGAAGATTATTAGAAGCAAAACAAATCACGAAAGTTGATTTACATTTAAATGCAATGAATGCTATGCCTCAAGATTCTGTTTATCATAAAGATATCTCTGAGATAAAAATGGCCTATGCTTTTATGGGTGTGCCTAAATCAGAAGTTGATACAGTGATTGGATTTGTTCCAATTATTACGTATGTTGCAAATAAGGGATGGGTCGGTGCAGCTGAAGTGTTTGAAAAAGCTGGCGTGGGCTTGTGTAGTTACAGTGAAAACAATCTCAAGTATAGCCATGGAGCTATTATTTTAGCTGAAGAAGATATTACACGAGAAGTTAATGGAAAGGCTACTACACTTGATGTCATGGGTGAAGATGGTACTGGGTACGTTTATAATCTTGAATGGTATGACAACAATTTTTTTAGACAACTGGAGTGTACTCATCCAAAATATGATAAATCTATTACAAGAAAAGTAATAGAAATGGCAAAAGCGATTGATACCTATAATACTTTACCAAAAATTCAGGAGCTGCAACAATAGAGTTTAGGCACGGCAAACGCATCTTATGGTTATAAATAAACCTAAATGCCGTCTTTGCGAACGATAGTGAAGCAATCCAGTTCAGATGCCCAATGAGGCATGGCTCTGGATCGCTTCGCTATCGCTCGCAAAGACAATTTTTATAATGAAATAAGTTCAAATAGATGCGGTTGCCCTGAGAGTTAGGGCAAAATCATGTGTGATCCACCGTACCGCGCTTTATGCGCGGTATCCAGATAACGTCCTAGACGCCTAGATCCTGCGGACAAGCCGCAGGACGTGGGAAGATAGAGCGGAGGATGGGATACACTACAACAGGGAGAAAAGCGTTGGATGCTTTGTCAGGAAAGACACACCTACACGAACAAACACAAGAAACTTTGATCAAAAGCCATGCTTTGTTGGTCAAAAGAATTGCGCATCATTTGTCTGGACGTTTGCCTCGTTCGATTTTGATGGATGATTTGATGCAAGCCGGCATGCTGGGTTTACTGGAAGCCGTGCGCTTGTATGATGAAAGCAAAGGGGCGTCTTTTGAAACTTATGCCAGTATTCGAATTCGTGGCTATATGCTGGATGAAGTACGACGTAATGATTGGGTGCCGCGGTCGGTGTATCGTAACTCTCGCATGATTGCCCAAGCAGTACGTTTGGTTGAAAATCGAGTGGGTCGCGAAGCCAGTGATCATGATGTGGCTCAAGAGATGGGTCTAGATCTTAAGGATTATCACGAATTATTGGCCGATACCAATGGAGCTCATTTGTACGGTTTTGATGATTTGGGTGTCACGGATGATATGTTACGCGATGACATGCATGGTGCAACCACTGAGCCGCAAGCCAGTTTATTGCAGTCGGATTTTAAATCACATTTAGCAGCTGTGATTGATGGACTGCCGCAAAACGAGCGTATGGTCTTGTCGTTGTATTACGAGCATGATTTGAATTTAAAAGAAATTGGTGATGTGATGGGCGTGACTGAGTCGCGCGTTTCGCAGATTCATAGCCAAGCAACGCACCGTATTCGAGCGCGTTTAGAACAGGATTAATGATATGTTAGAAGTCAATCAATTACAGTTACAGATGACAGATTTGGATCAGCGGGTTGCATCGCTTCGGGGGTATCTTTGACTTTGATCGCCTTGCAGAACGTTTGGAAGAAGTTGTTCGTGAGTTAGAATCTCCTTCTATTTGGGATAATCCTGAGCATGCCCAAGCCTTGGGTAAAGAACGTGCACAGCTTGAAGCCATAGTGCATACCCTTCAAAACTTACAACAATCCCTACATGATTTGGTGGATTTGTTTGCTATGGCGCTTGCCGAGTCCGATGAAAGCATGATTCAAGACGTGGCCAAAGACTTGGCTGAAGTAGCTCGCCAGGTGGAGCATTTAGAATTCCAACGCATGTTTTCAGGTAAAATGGACCGCGCCAATGCTTATCTTGATATTCAATCAGGTTCAGGCGGAACAGAAGCGCAGGACTGGGCAGAAATGATTTTGCGTATGTATTTACGCTGGGGCGAACAGCATGGGTTTGTCACCGAGTTGGCAGAGTGTTCAGCGGGTGATGTGGCGGGTATTAAATCTGCTACGATTTATTTTCAAGGCGATCATGCTTTTGGTTGGTTGCGTACTGAAACAGGCGTTCATCGCTTGGTGCGTAAATCGCCGTTTGACTCTGGCAACCGACGCCATACCTCATTTGCATCTGTATTTGTGTCGCCTGAGGTAGATGATGATATTGAAATCACGGTTAATCCTGCCGATCTGCGCATCGATACCTATCGTGCTTCAGGAGCAGGCGGACAGCATGTGAATCGTACGGATTCGGCGGTGCGTATCACCCATCTTCCCAGTGGTATCGTGGTACAATGCCAGACTGATCGTAGTCAGCATAAAAACAAAGATCAGGCGATGAAGCAATTGCGCGCAAAATTATATGAAATGGAAATGCAAAAAAAGAACGCGGCGATGCAAGCCTTAGAAGACACAAAATCGGACATTGGATGGGGCGCACAAATTCGTTCTTATGTCTTGGATCAATCCAGGATCAAAGATTTACGCACTGGGGTTGAAACCAGCAATACTCAAGCAGTATTGGATGGAGATTTGGACCAATTTATTGAAGCAAGTTTGAAAGCAGGAGTAGAAGGCGCATGACAGAAGAATTGATTGATGATCGAGATGTATATGAAATTCGGCAACAAAAATTAGCGGATTTACGCACACAAGGGTTTGATTTTCCTAATCATTTTCGAAGAAGCCACACGGCAGCCGATATCATTGCGCAATTTGCGCAACTGACCCAGGACGTTTTGGTGGAAAAACGCATTGAAGTAGCCATTGCCGGTCGCGTTGTATTAAGGCGTTTGATGGGCAAAGCCAGTTTTTTCCATTTACAAGATGTGTCTGGACGCATGCAAGTTTATCTACGAGAACAAGATGTTCCTGAAGCTTATGAGCAATTTAAGCTCTGGGATTTGGGTGATATTGTGGGTGTTGAAGGTTATTTGTTTATTACCAAAACAGGCGAATTAACGGTTCATGCCACCGCATTGCGATTATTGACCAAATCCTTGCGGCCCTTACCTGATAAATTTCATGGGCTGTCTGACCTAGAAATGCGTTATCGCAAACGGTACGTGGATTTGATTGCGAATGAAGACAGTCGCAAACTGTTTTTGATTCGCTCCAAATTAGTGACATCGTTACGACGCTTTATGGATCAACATCAATTTTTAGAAGTGGAAACACCGATGATGCATCCGATCCCCGGAGGGGCTTTGGCAAGACCTTTTGTGACTTATCATAATTCCTTAGATATGGAAATGTTTCTACGTATCGCACCAGAATTATATCTTAAACGCCTTGTGGTCGGTGGATTTGAGCGCGTGTATGAGATCAATCGTAATTTTCGTAATGAAGGTATTTCAACTCGACATAATCCCGAATTTACCATGATGGAATTCTATCAAGCGTATGCGGACTATAACGATTTGATGAATTTTACAGAGCGTTTGATGCAACACTTGTGCGATGAAGTCCTGCAACAGAGACAGATTGTATATCAAGGGCACACCATTGATTTTGATAAGCCTTTTGCACGACTGACCATTCAAGACGCCATTCTTCATTATCATCCCTCATTGAGTATCGAGCAGATTCAAACGGTACCAGGGTGTCGCGACATCTTAGACAAGATGGGCTTTGCCTATAAAACCACAGACGAAGTGGGCAAATTACAAATGATTTTGTTTGAAGAAACGGTGGAGCATCAGTTGATTCAACCGACTTTTGTGACAGCTTACCCCACTGAGGTGTCTCCTTTGGCAAGACCTTCGGCAGCCGATCCCAGTTTGACCGATCGGTTTGAATTGTTTATTGCTGGTAGAGAACTGGCCAATGGGTTTTCCGAGTTAAATGACGCCCAAGATCAGGCGGCGCGTTTCCAGCGCCAAGTCGCAGAAAAAGATGCGGGAGATTTAGAGGCTATGCATTTTGATCATGATTACATCGAAGCATTGGAATACGGATTGCCTCCTACAGCCGGGGAGGGTATTGGGATCGATCGTTTGGTGATGTTATTTACAGACTCACCTTCTATTCGTGATGTGATTTTGTTCCCTCATTTGCGCGCATCATCATAATTGTTCTAATATTGTCATTCCCGCGCAAGGCGGGAATCCATTTTTTGGGCAAAGTGATGATCCGGT
>CAZVEH010000019.1:14667-33993 GCA_964625775.1 uncultured Legionella sp.
AGAGCTGTCGATCCCGCAATTCACTACGTTACTTGCGGGCTACATGAACTAAACAAACCAAACAGCTTACCTTTTGTCATTCCCGCGCAAGGCGGGAATCCATTTTTTGGGCAAAGTGATGATCCGGTTTGGAGATGGATTCCTGCCTAAGCAACGTAGCCCGCAAGAAAGCGCAGCGAATTGCGGGGGTTACGCTAAACGAGACCAGTGATATACATTCAACATTGATCAGAGCTGTCGATCCCGCAATTCACTACGTTACTTGCGGGCTACATGAACTAAACATACCAAACAGCCTGCTTTTTTCAATGATTTAAATCATGCTATTGACAGGAGATCCTTCGCGCAAAAGACGCTCATTATCACGTTATAGGTGTATTGATAAGTTTTGAGAAGCCCTAGGACCGCGGTGTGTTCGCGCTACCTAGAGCTGTGTGACATGAGTTGTGATTCAGACCCTTGTGAAATAAGTCTTTATTTTCTTCAACTACCTTTGATCAGGGTGCAGCGTTAGGGATAAAGGCAATTTGATTGTCTAAGAACTTTGCATCTTTCAAAGACTCTTTGAGGGACTCTGTGAAAAATCTGCGTGCTGCAAAATCTGCAACACCATCAATCAACTTAAATCCTTTATTCAAAGCCCAGTTGACATTTGTCGTCAGTGAGGCTTGAAGATGATCGTCAGCCATTGTATCAAAGTGACCTTCTTGGTTAACACGCATACTATTTGCTGCTGCTTGCAGTGAAATGAAAACCACTGAAGGGATTAAAATCACAAGTGGAATGCAGAAGATCATTGACAGAGCTCTCCATGCGACATAGGTCGCTAGCAAATAACAAAATGCTTGAATCACAAATTTTAAATAAGCTTCCATTAATCCGAGACGAATTCTTTGCATGTCTTCTTCGGCGCGAACTGGCGCGGAAGCAGGGCGTGGACGAAAATTATTAAAAATACCCATATTTTGATCAAATAAAGCACCCCAAGTCCTAGGGTTGTTTTCAGGTTCTGTGCTGTGGTTTCTTTCGCCTTGAGCTACACTCATTTTTATACCTCGTGATTTAAAATTTTGCCCGATTATAGAGACAGCAGGAAGGTAATTCAAGCATTTTGGATGAGTTTTATTCTTTTTTGCATGTTTCACCACACGAATTATATTCTCTCTTGTACTTTGGATAACAAGGCTCGAAGAGTTTGGTCGCGGTTTTTAAAAGGCTCCAAGGCGTCTTGTGCGGTTGTAATATGATGTAATACAAGATCAGCTAGGGTTTCTTTTGGATATAAATTAGCGAAGGTTTGTTTTTGATTGGCCAAATCAGAAGAACGTCCTTTACCCAAACTCTCGTGGGTTGCGTATTGGTCCAAATAATCATCTTGCATTTGGAACAATAACCCCAAATGATGACCAAATAGACGCAGAGCAGCAATGTCCTGGGCGGTGGGTTGTCCCGCAGCTAGGACCATGTTGATGCACGCTAGCATCAATTGACCCGTTTTCAGGTGGTGAATGGTTTCTAGGTGTTGAACACTAACTGAAGTTTGCAGATCAGATAAATCCAAACTTTGTCCGCTGACCATACCAGAGGGGCCTGCGGCTTGGACTAGGGTTTGTACGATCGAAAGGATTTGTGCGGCGCTCAACGTTTTAGGCAAATGACTGACCAAAAAGTCAATGGCCAAGGCTTGCAAGCCGTCACCCACCAAAATAGCAGTGGCTTCATCAAAAGCGCGATGACACGTAGGTAACCCTCGGCGCAAATCATCGTTGTCCATGGCCGGTAAATCATCATGGACCAAAGAGTAAGCGTGCATGATTTCAATGGCAACTGCCATGATATCTAAGCTTTCGATAGGAATCTCAAATAATTCTCCGCATGCATAGATCAACAAAGGCCGTAAGCGTTTGCCGCCTGGGAACAGTACATAACGAATGGCTTGTTTAAGGCGCGATGCAGGGATTTTTGTGGCGTCTAGTAATTCAGATAAGACATGTTCATGACGTTCTTTGTAATAAACCAGCTGTGCTTCACTCATCCATAGCCTCATGTGTATCCGCAGCAGGTGCTAAAGACAATTGTTCAATTTTTTGTTCGGCGTGTTGTAGGAGTGTTTGACAGGTGCGTGACAATTGAATACCTTTTTCAAATTGTTTCAAAGCTTCATCCAAATCTAACTCGCCTTTTTCTAATAGCGTCACAATGGTTTCTAGTTCGGTGATAGATTGCTCAAACGGTTTGGGCTTGGTCATACATAGACTCATATAAAAACGTTGCAGAGGAGTATAACCTAAAACATCTATTCTGAGTTAATATAAGACCTTTGTTTCATATCTATAGGTGGGCGCATGAAAGTCAAAACATGTTTTGTATGTAGTCAGTGCGCTGCTACCTTTTCTCAATGGTCTGGATTATGCACACAATGTGGTGCCTGGAACAGCATCAGTGAAGAAGCCAAATCCACACCACGCACGACTCATTATGCCAATCAACGTTCTACCGTCACGTCCATTGCGGATGTGGTGATTGATCATAAAACCCGCTTGGACTGTGGTTTGTCTGAATTGAACCGTGTTTTGGGTGGCGGGTTGGTTGATGGCTCTGTGGTATTGATCGGTGGTGATCCAGGAATCGGTAAATCTACGGTGTTATTGCAAACACTGGCTAATTTATCCCTACATACCAAAGTGCTCTATGTAACTGGTGAAGAGTCTTTACAACAAGTGGCTTTACGTGCCAAACGTTTGCAATTGCCCTTAGAGGGCTTGCGTCTTTTGGCGGAAACACAGGTAGAAACTATTTTACAACATGCCAAACAAGAGCAACCACGTGTGATGGTCATTGATTCGATTCAAACTTTATTCACAGAGACTATCAACTCAGCACCTGGGGGTGTCAGCCAAGTACGAGAAGCGGCCGCAATTTTAGTCCGTTATGCTAAGATGACGCAAACAGCGATATTTTTAGTGGGGCACGTGACCAAAGAAGGCGCTTTGGCAGGGCCTAGAGTGTTGGAGCATATGGTCGATTGTGTTTTATATTTTGAAGGGCAATCTGATAATCGTTTTCGCGTGATTCGTGCGGTAAAAAATAGATTTGGTGCTGTCAATGAATTAGGGGTATTTGCAATGACAGATCGTGGCCTAAAAGAAGTGGCCAATCCTTCGGCCATTTTTTTATCCAAGCAACCCGATCCTACCCCAGGTTCGGCGGTGATGGTGACTTGGGAGGGGTCTCGACCCATGCTGGTCGAAGTTCAAGCTTTGGTGGATGATGCACATGGGCAAGCTCGTCGTGTCACAGCAGGTTTGGAGCATAATCGTTTGGCTATTCTGTTGGCGGTATTACACCGCCACGGTGGCATCGCTATGTTTGATCAAGATGTGTTTGTGTCTGTGGTAGGTGGGGTGAAAGTCACGGAAACGGGCAGTGATCTTGCTTTGATTGCCGCAATGGTTTCAAGTTTGCGCAATCGAATTTTTGATCAACAAACCATTATTTTTGGTGAAGTAGGCTTAGCGGGAGAAATACGACCGGTGCAATCTGGGCAAGAACGCTTGCGGGAGGCGCTAAAACATGGGTTCAAGCGCGCAATTATCCCGATAGGGAATGCACCTAAACAGTCCATGGGGATGGAGATTTTTGCGGTGAAGCATGTTCAAGATGTGCTGGAAAAAATGTAGCGCGCGGGCTATCATGGCGACTTTGGTTGATTGACAAGCTTGGATTGATCCATCCTATGAATATTCTTCATGTCTACAAAACATTCATCAATGATACGATGGGTGGTACTGAGCAAGTGATTGCACAAATAGGCGCTACTGAAAATCATACCGCTTTTAATCACACAGTATTGTCGTTAACCCATCAGTCTACTGGCATCCTGGAAGGATTTCGTGGAATCAAAAATTTGCGTTATAAAGAACAAGTATCGATTGCCTCGAATAGCATGTCTTTGGGGATGTTGCGCGACTATCCCAAAATTGTAAAAGACTTTGATGTGATCCACTACCATTTTCCCTGGCCGTTCGCCGATTTATTACATCTGATGTGGCGAATCACAAAGCCAAGTATTGTGACCTATCATTCGGATGTGATTCGGCAGAAATTATTATTGCGCCTATACGATCCGATGATGCATCAATTTCTAAAGTCTGTTCAAGCGATTGTGGCGACTTCTCCACACTATTTGGCCACAAGCCCCGTTCTGCAAAAATATCGTGACAAAACCGAGGTCATACCGATTGGTATCGATCGGGTTTCCTATCCAGTGCCTTCCGAAGAGCGTTTGGCTTACTGGCGCACGCGGTTTGGCGAACGGTTCTTTTTGTTTGTGGGTGTGATGCGCTATTACAAAGGATTGCCCTTTTTGTTAGACGCTATGCGGGGTAACGATTATCCCTTATTGATCGCGGGGCAAGGACCTTGTGAACAAGAACTAAGACAGCAAGCCCAGCGTTTGAATTTATCCAATGTTCATTTTTTGGGAAATATTTCCGAAGAAGACAAAATGGCCTTGCTACAATTGTGTTTGGCTTTTGTGTTTCCGTCGACCATGCGTTCCGAAGCCTTTGGCGTGTCTTTACTAGAAGCTGCGATGTTGGGCAAGCCAATGATATCGACGGAACTAGGCACAGGCACGTCGTATATCAATGTCCATGAGAAGACTGGACTTGTTGTGCCGCCAGCAGACGTGAGCGCGCTAGAGACAGCGTTAAACTATCTGTGGACACATCCAGAGATTGCTGCAAACATGGGCAAAGAAGCTGCAGTTCGTCATCAAGCGCTGTTTACAGGGCAGCGCATGATCGAGGGGTATGAGAAGTTGTATCAACGATTTGAGTGAAGGGATTTCGGCCGACTTTTGAGTGCTTTATTTTGATATCTTAATTTTATGGCCATATAAAATGGTCAAGCAGCAAACCCCGATAATTTCATGTGTATCATCATTTAAAATCAGTGTTTTTGAGTCTTCAATCAACGGCAATAATCTTTTTTCAGGCGGATCGATTAAGAGTTCCCGTAAAGTACATTCATCATTTTCTTTGAATTTAATCAGGATTAAATCTCCATCTGTTGGTACCAGATCTGGGACAATCACAAATACAGTATCCTGGGGAAAGCGCGGATACATTGATGGGCGGCTTTCTAAAGCAAACGATTTATGGCTCATGATGTTGTTGTCTTTGAGTGAGACGGACTGCCAATCTGCCCAATTATTAAAATCCAAATCTTCAATCGTCTTGAGCAAGGATAAATTGTCCCAGGTAAACTTTGGCACGGTATATGTCTTATTGTTGCTAAACGTTGAACTGTTTTTAGGGTTGATTTCTTCGTTGATCAATATATCGATAGATACTTTGAAATAATCAGAAATTACTTTTAGAGTGGATATGCGAGGATCCTTGGTTTTACCTGATAATAATCGGCCGATGGTCATCAAGGGGACGTCTAGCGTATGAGCAAGCTGGCTGGCATTCATGCTTTTTTGTTTCATCAATGTTGATATGTTTTTAGGCAAATACATGTTCTTGTTTTGAGTCTCATGGTGATTAGATTTCTGATTTGCTCTTGTGTGACCCACGTTGACTCTCTTAACTAGGTTTAATACTAGATACTAACATGATTTATAAAAAGTGTATCAACATATCGAAACAACAATATTTTTAATATATTTACCAATATAAATGTGTTATTTGCATAACTTATTTGTTATTGTTGTTATCTAATATGTTATTTTACAGGGTTCATTTTAAAGACTGACGACGTAGCTCATCTGGAGGGCAGGCAATCTCCACGGATCACGATGACGTCACTTAAAAGCATGCATACACACACAAAAAGCTATGGAGAGAATCATGAACAAAAAAATTGAGCAGACCGTGACGCGGGAACAAATAGCTACTGTTCTGTACCAGTGTCATGAAGGTCTAATGAAAGCATACAAATCACAAAAATTATTTAGTGATGAGCTTTATTATGTGGGTGAGTTGGCAAAGATTACCGGAGATTTAGTGAAGATGGGCATGGAAACCTCTAAATCTGGGGAAATCAATCATCAAAAAGAAGCCTAACCTAATATCAGAGCCAATTCTTTGGCAAAATAAGTGATGATCAGATCCGCTCCTGCGCGTTGAATGGCAGTGATGCTTTCTAGCATCGCGTCTTGTTCATTGATTAATCCTTGTGCTGCTGCGGCTTTGATCATGGCAAATTCTCCGCTGACTTGATAAGCGGCAAGAGGAACTTCTGGATAACGTTGTTTGATGCGATAAACCACATCCAAATACAGCATGGCAGGTTTGACCATTAAGATATCGGCACCTTCTTCTAAGTCTAATGCTGCTTCGCGAAGTGCTTCTTGGCCGTTTGCGGGGTCCATTTGATAACTTTTGCGATCACCGAATTGAGGCGCGCCCATAGCCGCTTCACGAAAAGGGCCATATAAACTGGAGCTGTATTTTACTGCATAGCTTAAAATTGCAACCTGATCAAACCCTGCGGCATCTAGTGCTTGGCGGATTGCGCCCACCATGCCATCGGAATTGGCACTAGGCGCTACCCAATCTACGCCAGCACGGGCAAGGCTTACTGCTTGTTGGGCCAGTTGGTCAAGTGTGCTGTCATTATCGATGAGTTGGTTTTGCAAAATACCGCAATGCCCATGATCGGTGTATTCGCACAAACAAACATCAGCGATAACAGTCAAATTCGGATTGATGAGCTTGATGCGTTGAATTGCTTGCTGGATGATGCCATTGTCTGCAAGAGAAGCGGATCCTTGTGCGTCTTTATGCTTAGGAATGCCAAACAATAAAACAGCGCCAATACCTAAATGCGTGAGTGATGTGATTTCCGCATCTAAATCGTCCAGTGTCAGTTGATAATGACCCGGCATAGACTGTATGGCTTGTTTCTCAGATAGAGCGGCATGGATAAACAAAGGCGCAATGAGATTGGCAGTATGCAAACGTGTTTCGCGCAGCATGTTGCGTATCGTTGGCGTTTTACGAAGTCGTTTCAGTCTTAGGTTTGGTTTGTACGTCATGTTTGGGTTCACTTCTATGAGTTTTCAAATGATCTCTTGCCATATCTAAGACTGGATGAGGGATGCCTGCGAGTGCTGCCACCTCTAACCCATAACTATGATGGGTAGCACCTGATTCAACTTGATACAAAAATATGATTTTACCTGCTGCTAAGGTTGCTGCCAAGTGGATATTGCGAATTTGTGGGTATTGATCAGGCAATTGTGTCAATTCAAAATAGTGGGTAGAAAACAGAGTGAGCGCTTGAATGGTATGGGCCAAATACACACAACAGGCATATGCCAGGGCCATGCCGTCATAGGTGCTGGTGCCTCGACCGATTTCATCGATCAATACCAAACTCAACGGGCTGGCTTCTTGTAAAATATAGGCAGTTTCAGACATTTCTACCATGAATGTGGATTGGCCTGCAGCCAAATCGTCGCTTGCACCAATCCGGGTAAACACTTTATCGATGGGACCCAAACGCGCATACTTTGCTGGTACAAAGCTTCCAATGTGTGCCATGAGAACAATCAGTGCTGTTTGACGCATATAAGTTGATTTTCCACCCATATTTGGGCCGGTGATGAGCAACATATTGTGTTGAGGTTGCAGGGTGATGTCGTTGGGAATAAATCGTTCTTGCATGATTTGTTCTACCACCGGATGACGCCCGGCTTCAATATGAATCCCTGGTTCTTCTGACCAAACAGGGCAAGACCAATTGTGGGTGCGGGCTTGCTGAGCGAGATTGGCCAATACGTCTAATTGTGCTAAGGCGCCAGCCATGATTCGTAACGCCACCAGCTCCTCATGGATGGCTTCTAATAACCCCTCATATAACCATTTTTCACGGGCCAAAGCTTTTGATTGTGCAGACAATACTTGTTCTTCAAAGGTTTTTAATTCTGGCGTGATATAGCGCTCGACATTTTTTAAAGTTTGTTTGCGTTGAAAATGTGCCGGCACTTCATGCGCTTGTGCTTTTGATAACTCGATATAATAGCCTTGGACTCGGTTAAAGCCGAATTTTAGGGTCGACAAGCCTGATTTGGTTTTTTCACTTTGTTCAAGTTTAAGCAGGACATGGGAAGCATCTTCACTTAAGAGGCGTAATTCATCCAATTCTTGATCAAAGCCGTTTGCAATGACGCCACCCTCTCGAATCAAAGCAGCAGGTTCTGCCATCAATGCATCCATCAACAATTGATGTAAACTGGGCAAGGCCGGAATACTTTGTGCTAAGGATTGTATCAAGGGGGTATCGCAGGGTTGAAGCAGCTGTTGCAAGCTGGGAATGATGCTCAAGGTTTGGCGTAATAAGAGCAAATCCCTAGGTCTTGCTGATCGCAAAGCAATCCTTGAGACGATGCGCTCTAAATCACACATCTGTCGCGCAAGCTCGTGCAAAGGCGCATCAATGTGCTGAGTCATCATAGTTTGAATGGCTTGCTGACGCTGGGTGAGTAAGTTGTGATCACGCAGTGGTTTGGCCAACCAGCGCTGCAGTAGTCGGCTTCCCATCGCAGAAGCTGTGTGGTCAAGGGTGTTCAATAATGAATGCCGCTGTTGGCCTATGGTCGAAGTAAACAGTTCTAAATGCCGCTGGGTTGCGGCATCTAAGAGCAAAAATTCGGAGGATTGTTCTAGGGTGATGGCTGTCAAATGGGGCAATGTTTGACACTGAGTCAACTGTAAGTAAACCAATAATGCCCCTGCAGCCGGTATGGCGAGGGTGCAAGCAGGATCCGCTAATAGTTGTGATTGTTTGAATTGCTCTTGCAGCAATACTTGCGCGCGATCGACATCAAAATCCCAGGCAGGGCGGTGTGTGATGACGCCAAATTCTATATGAGGTTTGCTGGTTTTGGTTGCAGAAAACAGTATTTCGGCGGGTCGCAATCGTGCTATTTCTGCTGACAACTGTGCGTTGTCATTAGCTTGTAGGAGATGAAAGCGTCCACCGGCCAAATCTACCCACGCTAGGCCATATCGCTCACGATGAGGATGAACAGCCAGTAAAATCACGTCTTTGCGATCTTCGAGCAGGGATTCATCCGTTACCGTACCGGGAGTAAGAACACGAATGACTTTGCGTTCCATAGGGCCTTTACCATCCGATGTACCTACTTGTTCACAAATAGCGACCGATTCGCCTTTTTTGAGTAAACGTGATAAGTAATTATCTACGGCATGATAAGGAACACCCGCCATGGGAATGGGTTGACCAGCAGATTGGCCGCGATGGGTGAGGGTCAAATCTAATAATTGCGCACCTCGTTTGGCATCCTCAAAAAACAACTCATAAAAATCACCCATGCGATACAGTAAAAGGGTATCAGGATACGATGCTTTGATGTGTAAATATTGTTGCATCATTGGAGTATGGTGAGTGTGCATCACATGGTTGTCTATTTTGAAAGAATGCGGAAATAGTACCGTAAAACTATAGATTCTTCACCATAATTCATATATCTAATAAGAATCAGTACCCTATTCATGAAATAACATTTTATTGCAAGACACAAAGCTTTATTAGTGACCATATTAGTTTATTTATAATAAAATTTGTTCTTTTATGTACAACCCGGGGTTTGTAGTCTATATTTAAAGTAAGACTAGTGATTATCGAACAACCTGATACTACTGACTGATTGGTCAGTTTCGACTGCAGCGCGCGAACTTTTCTGGTCTTATTACCAGAAGCCAAACCGGAAGCGTCCAGTTGTAACAGAGGTTGATCTCGATATCACTAGCCATATTTTTTACCCGCTTGTAGAAAAAAAATTCATTTTTAGTTGAAAAAAACCGCACAATATGATATAAGTTATTCTTTTTAATAGATATTTTTAAGAATTTAAGAAATATGTGCGCTAAATATTAGTTGTTTCAGTGATGCAGTTTATATGCATTTGTTTGGGTGAATGCCCATGATGTCTATGCAGAGGATTTTAAGATGACGCGTCTTTTTATATTTATTTCCCACGGCACCATACTCTCTACAAAAATGTTGCCCATTACAATTACCAATTTAAATGATTCGGAAATACTGGCTATTGCTGCTCACCATGAAGGTGGGTGCTGGAGTATCAGGGGTAGTTCCTTTTTAAACTTGCCACCTGTTTATGGCGAAAGTCATATAGCGCCTATGCATGTAACGCTTAACGGTTTATTGGATCTCATCAATAAAACAAAAGCGGATTATGCCTTAGAACCAAGAGATGTTTATTTATATTGTGAAGCCAATCTTACAGAACCCTCTAAAACAATCCTATCTGCCCCAGCGTTAAGCATGATAAAGAGTATTCGCCCGAGTACAACAGTCTTTTTTACCAGCACCCTTGAGTGCCGAAAATTTGTTCATTATTGGAGAAACTATCACAGTTATCCTATGCTAGAATCGTTGAAGGTAGTGAATACAGACTATTATGACCCCAATGGGTTGAGCGAGGAAAAACTCGCTGAGCTCGATATCTCTGTACAAGAAATGGTATTGCATCCCGATATCCAGCCTCCAAAGATCGATGTGGTTGATAAAAGTCAATGCGTGCAAAGTATTCGCTTTTTAGTCAATTCTTTTCAGCCAGAGCCAGAGCAGCCAGCAACAGCCTCGGCCCTGATACAGTCAGAAGTGTTGATAATGCCAGAAACGTCGGTAAAGCCAGACGCTTCGGTAAGCTCAGACGCTTTGGTACGCTCTGAAGCTTTGGTGCGCTCTGAAGCTTTGATAAGTTCTGAAGCCTTGATAAACGCAGGAACATTAATAAAGCCAGATGCCTCTACAATCAAAAAACCGCGAACGCTTCCAGTGCGCTCACGCATATTTGATTTTTTTGGATGCTGCTGTAATGCTGCGGTGGTGATACCTAGAAAGCTGTCTTCTCCTGATGTTAAAGACATTCAAGATCAACCTGGTTTAGTCTCGGATGCCGGTGCCACGTTTCACTAAATAAAGATTCAAAGCAAATAACCCCATGATCAAGGCACAGATGACACTCAAAGCAGGGATGATGTGTTGGCTCGGATGGTTGACCATAGTGTATCTCATTAGGTCAACCATATAAAAAATTGGGTTAAACAGTGCTAATTGATACCAAAACGAGCTGAGCATGTGGATAGAATAAAACACCCCTCCCAAATAAGTCAGTGGGGATAAGATAAACGTTGGTACAATCATCACATCGTCAAACGTTTTTGCCAACATTCCATTGGTAAATCCTGCCAATGAAAACAAACAAGCAATCAAAAATATCACCACTAAGGTAAAAGGTATTTGCTCTAAACGGATATCAATATAATACGCCGACACCAGCAAGACCAATCCAGCGACCAAAAGACCGCGTAATATGCCGCCTAAGATGTATCCAATCAGTACGAGGCTATAATGAATTGGACTGATTAAGACTTCTTCTATGCTGCGCTGAAAGCGAGCAGTGAACAAAGAAGACGATGTATTGGTATACGCATTGTTGATCACGGCGATCATCACCAAACCGGGCGCGATATAAGTGCTATAATCCAATCCTTCCACTAAGCCAACTCTTTGGCCAATGATGGCACCAAAGATTGAAAAATATAGTAAAGTGGTGATGACTGAAGGTAAAAATGCTTGTATGCCAATGCGAAACATCCTCACTACTTCATGATGAACGATGGTATACAAAGCCACCCACTGCAGGTGAAGATGCTTATTTTTCATGATGAATCAAATCCATAAATAATTCTTCCAAGCGATTGGTTTTATTGCGCATGCTGTGGATGCGGATTGCATGACGATTCAATACGGCAAAGACGTCATTCAATGCATACCTATTGTCTACACGTACTTCAAATTGGTTGTGATCCAATAATACGGCTTCAAAGGGTTCTAAGTTGGGCAGTTGTTCGAGTGGTTCAATCGTATCAAAAATAAAAGTTTGGTGATGTAACGAATGCAGGACTTTTTTGATAGAGTTGTTTTCTATAATTGTGCCTTGATCAATGATAGCAATTTGATTGCATAATTGTTCAGCTTCTTCTAAATAATGCGTGGTCAAAATAATAGTCGTGCCAGAGGCATTGATATTTTTTAAAAATTCCCACATAGAATGACGAATTTCAATGTCTACACCTGCTGTAGGCTCATCTAAAAGCAATAAACTGGGGCGATGCATGAGGGCGCGGGCGATCATCAAACGACGTTTCATTCCGCCAGATAAAAATCTTACGATGCTATGTCGCTTGTGCCAAAGGCCCATCTGTTTGAGCAAACTCATCGCTCGAATTTTGGCTTCTTGACGTGGAATACCATAATAACCTGCTTGATTTATCAGTATTTGTTCGCAGTGTTCAAAAATGTTTAGATTGATTTCTTGAGGTACGAGACCCAGGGATGTTTTGGCTTGAGTAGGATGTTTGTCTAGATCGTGGCCATTGATAATAATGTTTCCAGCTGTTTTAGTGAGTAAGGAGCTGATGGCCCCAATTGTAGTGGATTTCCCTGCTCCATTGGCACCCAACAACGCAAAAAAATCGCCTTTTTGCACAGTGAGATCAATGCCCTTAAGCGCCTCTACGCCAGAGCGATATGTTTTACGTAATCCGGCAATGTGTAAGGCCACATGCTCCTGATGCATAGGGCTGTTTTGTTTAGATGGGGTCATGTGCAAGCATTCTCTTATGAGCTCGGAAATAGTGATAAGGGGATAAATCAAGAATATCAGTCAATTTTTCCATGTATACGCAAGCATAACGCTCAACTTGATAAGCAAAATAACTTTCTTCTGCACCTGCACGAAAGATTCGTCCCCATACTGGATTAAAAAAGGTTTCTTGCTGTTCAATTAAAGCTGAGACATGTTGATCAATTTGAATAATTTGATCATGTAAATCTTGGAGAGATTGGGCATCTTCCTGAGTTTTTTGGTGAAATGTTTGAGATTGCAGTTCAACGTACTCATGTTCAAGTGTCTCTTTTTTGATCATTTGATGCATGATGTCCGCTTCAATAGGCAGAGCCTTGGTTTGAGCTTCAACTTCTGTGCCCAGCTCCTCAACCACCAGTGCGGTACGCCAATTACAATCTTTTTTGAGACGCAGGATATCGCCATAGATATGGTCACCGATATAGAGAATCTCATCCCCTTGTAAACATAAATCATCGGTGAATTGTTTGGCATTACCCCCTTGATAGATTCCTGGAATAATAGGTCCGCGTAAATTGGTCATATGGCCATCGGCAGCATTCACATTTAAAAAGCTTAATTTGTCGTAGAAAAAACGTGGCTTAGCGGACAATGTGATCACGTATTCAAAAATATCTTGCCAATGTTGCCCCTGATCAAGAAAAGGATTGATGGCATAATCGAGCAATAATTTGCTGTAAGCATAATCAGAATTGGTCAAAATAAAGAATTTCTTGCCGTGATCGATGTAACGTTTTAACCCTTTGACCACATTGATGTCTTGGATCACATAGTCTTCTAAATGTTCCCCAATATAGCGCTTTAAATCTCCTGCAGCGTGAACTTGATCTACGGAATATAAGACATCGAATGCAATCGTCTCATAACTTGGTAGGTTTCCTGGATATTTGTCTTTGAATCCAATCAGTTGTCCGAATAATACGCAAAATGCAATCGAAAAAGAGGTGTCAATTGCAATATAGTTGGCATCATTTAAATCGACATAGGTACTTCGATAAATTTGTTTTTGTTCATTGAATTGAATCAACTGAGTACCATGATAGCTTTTACGAATTGCGCCATAACGATTCAATTTTAAGATATTGCCGTTTTTGCTGTCGACCACAGATCCCCGAATGGCTGATTCAAAATTGAAAGTAAATTGTTTGATCTCGGGTGGGTATTGTTTATGTTGAATTAAGTAATCAATCACGAATTCGTAAACCAAGGTTTCAAATCTCTTGGTGTGATAACGAATCAAGGTATGATCCATATCCAGGCCAATATATTTGATTTTTTTCATGTTGATTGTACGATTTACAAACACTGAATGATCCATGTATATCCCTACCCAACATTGAACAATGATGCCCCCAGAGAGGGATAATATACCCTGTAACCGTCTAGTGCAAATACATCAGGTCTTACGTAAAATTTTAATCTTGACGTGACGTGTTGCGTAAATTCTGATGGAATTTAGTTGCTTATGTTTTAATTTTGCCCCAAAGGCTCGCAATCACCTCTGATCAAGAGTAGAATGGGGCGCGTTCCTTTTTTGATATGTGCTCGAATGACCCAGACTCGCTCTGTTCCAAATAAAAAACCCATGGCATTATACCGGCGCTTATTGACGTATGTGAAGCCATTTTGGCCCGTTTTGTTGATAGGGTTGCTTGCGAATATAGTGTATTCAGCGATTGATGCTGGATTGACTTATATGTTGCGTCCTTTTCTAGACAAAGGTTTTATCCATACAGATATGGCCTTTATCAAAGATATTCCTTGGATTCTTCTGGTCGGCATTTCGATGCGAGGATTAGTGAGTGCGCTGGGTAGTTATAGCATGACGTCTGTGGCACGCTCCGTTGTTAATTTACTGCGACAAAAAGTATTTACCCATATTTTACGCTTACCTGCTGATTATTACGACGAAGCAACCTCAGGGCAGCTGTTATCAAAAATTTTGTATGATGTGGAACAAGTTGCGCAAGTGAGCGCGGATGCCTTGACAGATTTCGTTCAAAATACGTGTTTGATTATTGGATTGCTCAGTGTCATGATGGTGGTGTGTTGGCAATTGTCGCTATTATTTTTAATCACAATTCCTTTTATAGGGTTGGTGGTTAATGTGACCAGTAAACGCGTGCGTCGCATCAGTCATCATATCCAAAAATCCATGGGGCAAGTTACTGAAATTGCCTCTGAAGCCATCGATGGCTATCGTGTGGTCAGAATTTTTGGTGGTACAGCGTATGAAAAAGATAAATTTCAACGTGCGACCGAATTATCTCGAGTACAAGATATGAAAGTAGCCATGTCTAAAGCCATTAATGTATCAGCGGTACAAATCATCATTGCTTTGGGTATCTCCATGATTATTTTAGTGGCGATCAAACTAGCAACTGTGATCACCGTTACCGCAGGCGCTTTTCTAGCCATTATTGCAGCGATGCTGCAGCTGATTAAACCCTTGAAAACTTTAACCACCTTGAATGCGTCTATCCAAAGAGGCTTAGCCGGTGCTGAGTCAATATTCCGTTTGTTAGATCACGCCACCGAGGCTGATACAGGAGAATCTTTGCAAGCACGGGTGCCTTGTAGTATTCGTTTTGATAATGTTTCATTTGCCTATCGTCAAGGTGAAACTATATTGCGCGATGTGGATTTTACCATCCGTGCTGGAGAAACTGTTGCCTTGGTGGGACATTCCGGGAGCGGAAAATCAACGATTGCCAGTTTGTTGCCTCGTTTTTATGAGGTCAGTTCTGGACGTATTCTTGTGAATGATGTGTCTATTAATGAGTTGTCTTTGGCCTCTTTGCGTGATGCGATGGCAGTGGTAAGTCAGCAAGTGACCTTATTTAACGATACAATTGCTGCCAATATTGCCTATGGACGTTTCGATCTGAGTCGCGAGTCGATTGTAAACGCAGCGAAACTGGCTTATGCGGATGAGTTTATTCAACAGTTGCCCAATGGATATGATACTCAGGTTGGTGAGGATGGGGTTTTATTGTCCGGTGGGCAACGCCAAAGATTGGCTTTGGCGAGGGCCATTTTAAAAGATGCCCCTATTTTGATTTTAGATGAAGCTACCTCTGCATTAGATAATGAATCAGAGCGATATATTCAGATTGCTTTGGAACAAGTGATGAAATCCCGTACAACGTTGGTGATTGCACATCGCCTGTCTACCATTCAACGTGCTGATCGTATCTTGGTACTCCATCAAGGCCGTTTGGTGGAGTCTGGGACGCATGAAGAATTGTTGTTGAAAGGCGGGCATTACGCACAGTTGTATCAAGTTCAATCTAATGGGACTTATCATGCGGAACTCGTGGTTTAATACTTGGGTAGAGAAACTGTGGTATGGTCAAAACCGTTTTCGTTTTTTACTATGGCCTCTATCGTTGCTGTTTCAATGGCTGAGTCAAATACGTCGTAAATGGTTAGAAAGCAGGCGGCCATCTGTGGCTGTACCGATTATTGTGGTGGGTAATGTCACTGTCGGTGGCGTAGGCAAAACGCCACTGGTGATTGCTTTGGCACAGCATTTGTCTGGCAAAGGGCTGCGCGTTGGGATTGTCAGTCGAGGGTATGGGGCAAAGATTCGACATTTTCCCCATGAAGTCAAAGCCGAGGATACCGCGCAACAGGTTGGTGATGAACCCAAATTGATGGCTTTGAAGACGGATTGTCCTGTGGTCATTGCTCCCAAGCGTATGCAAGCCGTCAATTATTTATTGACCCAACATCAAGCTCAAATCATCATCAGCGATGATGGATTGCAACATTACGCCATGCCTCGTACGATTGAAATCGTTGTCATGGACGGGATGCGCGGTTTTGGGTCTGGCCTGTGTTTACCTGCGGGACCATTGCGCGAATCACCTAAACGATTACAAGAAGTCGATTTTATTGTTGTCAACGGAGAGCAGACGGAGCATACTCTGTATCCCCACCATGTGGGTGTTTATCAGATGGATCTGACACCTGAATTACCCCGATCATTATTTACGGGGAAATCAGTAGCCTGGACGGCTTTGAACACGCCATGTTCCGCAGTGGCAGGTATTGGCCATCCAGAACGTTTTTTTGCATTACTGACGCAATTGGGCGTTGTATTCCAACCCCATGCTTTTCCAGATCATCATAGGTTTTTGTCCAAGGAATTGGAGCAACTCCCCAAACCCCTGGTGATGACGGAAAAAGATGCAGTTAAATGTTGTGCTTTTGTGACAGAGTCAATGTATTGTTTACCTGTGGAGGCTAAGCTGAGTGATGAATTTTGGACGAAAATATGGTCGCGTGTTAATGAGCCTAATATTGTGTTATGCGCTACATAACACAGTGTATGCAGAAGAAGTGTCTGAACCCAAACCGGTGATGCCATTGGCTGAAAGACATGCCAACTGGGTGTTTTCTGGCTCAGTGTCCAATGAAACAGGCGAGACTTACGAGTATTTTTTGCAGGCCAAACGTCACAATGATAAAGTGTCTGCATTTGTATCATTGGTGGATGCCCAATCTAAAACAGTTCTGTTCATGCAAAATGCTGAGATGCAGATTAAGGACGAAGACCAGCCAGATCGTTGGGCGGTTGGCGATATTTTTTTAAGATATAATACCATCAATAGCTCATGGGTGTTTGGTTTTAAAACAGCCAATCAAATTGGGTTTAATTTTAAAGTCGATATGCTGAATCAATCTGATCAAAATCCTAAAATGCACAACTTGGATGAGGATGTGAACATGATGATTGTGCAAACCGGTCAAGTCAATGGTCATATGACTTTAAAAGAAAATGATGCCTCACAGTTTGTCAGTGGCAGTCATGCTTGGTTTCGTCAAGTTGTCATGACCGAGTCGCCCTCCAAACTGTCTGAATTGCATGGCTTACTATGTCGTTTTGATGATGGTAGTGGGTTGTATTCGATGAAGCTGGTTGATGCTGATGCTACAAAGGGTACATTTTCGGGTTTATATAACGCAGATGGCGCCTCCACTGCGATTTCGCAATTTATTCATATCGAGCATTTGACTGCAGGTCCATGGCGGGTTCGTATCCCTTATCCAACATTGCAATTTGAACTCAGTAATGTCCTAGAAGATCACTCTGTTGTTTTAGGTTTTGTTGATAAAAAACAAAAGCCAGGGTTTTGCGTGATCAGCAAAGAGGGCTTAAGTTAAAGGTTTTTCCAAAATCTGAAATTACAATTGAACTGCTCTAACTAATTTGTTAGTCTGACGGCTCATTTTCCGTATGTTTTTTCTATCGTAACTACTCACCCCGTACGTCATCCCGAGCGTAGCGAGGGATCTCCGAAGCATGGCACAGTGCCATAATCCAGGAGATCCCTCGCTACGCTCGGGATGACGTGTGAGCAGTTACTTTCTATCAAAGACTGTTAAAAGGATGTGCTGACATGGATGGTCAGAGACGTAAATTGTGTGTACTGTTCATTGCCGTACTTTTTTCAAATGTTCTCTTCGCTGAATCTCTTACTCGATTTATCAAGCCTCCCCAAGATTTATATCTGGCCATATCAGGTGGATATGGTCAAACTGAAAATGGTTATGGAGAAACGGGATTAAGCAGTTTGATTCGGGTCGGTTTTGGTTCGTTCTGGTTCATCAATAGCGCATTAGCGTTAGGGGAAGAACTGGGTTTTCAGACAACCAATCAAATTCGATTAGATAATCAGTCTACCTTGACTCTCGGAGATAATATTGTTCCGATATTTTTAAGTACCAAAACTCCTGTAGATTTTTTATTAGTAGGAAAATGGTCGTTTTATGCGCCAACTTATATTCAATTCAAAGGGGGCGTAGTTTTTATTTCTTCGACAGTGAGCGGCGGTGATATCAATACGGATAATGCTTGGCTGCCGGAAATCCAAATTGGCTTGGGTATGCAGGCTTCTAAACATTGTCGAATTGTATTAGGGTACCAACAGTTTTTTGGAAAAGCACCTGAAATCACCCCTTTGGATGTAACACAAGGTACCTACACATTAAAGGGTATTCCAACTTGGCAAGGTGGTTTGTTGACTTTTGAAGTGATCATCTGATGATGAATTCTAAATTTATTCAAAAAATACTGACGATTTCGTTAGGACTTATCGCTACGGAAATCGTGTATTCTGCGGATCCGCAATCTTGTCTTGCTAATATTCCATATGGAAAAAATCCGGTCAGTGGCGGAGATTTACGTGAAGCGATCAACTGTTTGATTGCTACAGGCGTGGGAACGGTGGGACCTACAGGACCTGCGGGCAACACCGGACCTACTGGGCCGACTGGAGCCGGAGTCACTGGCGCAACAGGTCATACAGGTTTAGTGGGTCCCACAGGAGCGACGGGTATTGGCGTAACCGGAGCGACTGGAAACACAGGTGCCACCGGCCCAACGGGTGCTATAGGTCGTACAGGCGCAACCGGCATGACTGGAAACACAGGTGCCACTGGCCCAACAGGTGCTGTAGGTCTGACAGGTGCAACCGGTCAAACAGGCATTGGAGTAACGGGTGCGACAGGTCGCACAGGCGCAACCGGCATGACTGGAAACACAGGTGCCACCGGCCCAACAGGTGCTGTAGGTCTGACAGGTGCAACCGGTCAAACAGGCATTGGAG
>CAZVEH010000019.1:34093-43044 GCA_964625775.1 uncultured Legionella sp.
CACAGGCGCAACCGGCATGACTGGAAACACAGGTGCCACCGGCCCAACAGGTGCTAAAGGTGCCACAGGACCTAAAGGTGCCACCGGACCTAAAGATAAAACAGGAGGTCAGTCTTCTTTTGACGCTGGTTCAGAAGAAGAACCAGAAGCACAAGCAAAAACAGCGACTGATGTGGTTAAAACAACTCATCCAGTCACTGGGTTAAATGCCACAAGTTGGCAAAGTGCTTGTATTGCAGGCCAGTCTGCTATTGCGCCGTCTGGTTGTTTGGTAGATACCCATTCTCCAGAATACCTGCAATTGGATCTGCTATTAGGCGGTGCTTCAGATTATTTGAGTATCAAACGTGGCATAAGCCATGGTGGTTTTATCAAAATCTTTGGACCCCATGCAAATTCGGTGGGAGTCAGCAATACGATCACGGTGACAACATCAAGTCCTGCGCGTTGTGCGCTCTATCAGATTGCAGGTCATTTTCCTTTGACTTATCCTATGCAAAACGTTCTTGGTTCGCATGAGTCTTATCAAGCAGCGCAGCTGTTATTTCCAATGGGCGTACAGGCCGGTGTTGCAAGTCAATTAAAAGTCTATATGAATGACAGCTTGACTGCGGCCTATGGGTTGAACGACGGTATCGTATTATTATGCCTTGGCGTTACGTCTTTGACCGAGTCTGAGGGTGCTCCTATGGATGGCACAGAATCGAATTGGTTGTAATGAATTTCCCTTCGCCCCGCGAGGGGAGAAGGTGCCCGAAGGGCGGATGAGGGGCGATAGTATATCAATGAACAACACTGAAACACCTTTACTGGTTGTGGTTTTGATGGTCAAAAACGAAGCCTCTTCAATTCAAGATACTCTTGCCTCCTATGTCAATGGGGGCATCAAACATTTTTTTATTCTAGACACAGGCTCTACGGATGATACCATCTTATTAGCACAAAATTTTCTAAAATCATATGCAGTGACTGTTGAAATACAACAGGAGTCGTTTGTTGATTTCGCCTATTCACGGAATCGCGCGTTAGAGCTCGCCGAAGCACGATTTTCTAATGCTATTTTTTTCCTCATGCCGGACGCAGAATGGCATTTGGTCGGGGCCGATGCCTTGATCCGGTTCTGTGATCGTGAACAACACGCAGAAACACCTCTTTATTTACTCAGCATCAAAATGAGTACAACCGAGTTTACAACAGCGCGTTTGTTCAGAGTGAGCAGTCGCATTCGTTTCGAGGGCGTGGTGCATGAAGTTCCGAGTAAAATTGCTGTGGTTAAAACACCTGAGCCTATTTGCTTTCAGGTGATTTCTACGCAAACAGGTATTGAAAAAAGCAAACTTCGTTGGGAGCAAGATTTGGTTCTATTGACCCATGCATTTGAGCAAAACGATCAAGATCCTAGAACGGCATTTTATTTGGCTCAAACGTATGAATGTCTAGAAAGATTGGAAGAAGCTTATCAAGTATATCAACACCGAGCGAGTTTACAGGGTTGGGATGAAGAAACGTTCATCACATTGTTCCGCTTAGGCTGCTTGGCGCAACGTTTGAGTCAGCGCGCGGGGAGTTCGGTGGTTTGGGAGACTGCGATGCAGTATTTTCTAAAAGCTTTTTCTCTGAAGCCGCATCGTATTGAGCCATTGGTCAAAATAGCAGAACATTATTGGCCCGATAATCCGCAGGCAACTTATTTGTATATCAAGCATGCTTATGATGCACCGTATCCGCAACAAGATCTTTTATTTATTGAAAAGCACATGTATTTGTATGATCGTTATGAGCTCATGAGTCGATGCGCATGGTATGTGGGGGAATATCGTCTAGGAGAAGAAGCAACTTTGACTGCATTAAAATACCAGCCTGATACCCCTCATTTGCAGAGAAATTTAGAATTATACCAACAGAAAACAACGCTCATATCCGCATCATGAAAAAAACAATGCAACATCCTTTGGTACTGGGCAGTTTATTTTTTATCATGCAACTCCTAATTATTTTAAGTATGTGCACGGAGAGCAGTATGATGCAGGCATGGCTCAGTTTGGCTTCGCATTGGGATTCTGAGTGGTATGCAGCAATTGCGCAGTATGGCTATATCAATATAGATGGTCCTGAGCATAGTGGTCTGTTGAATGCTAATGTGGTGTTTTTTCCGGGTTATCCCTATTTAGCGCGTATCTTGATTTTGTGTTGTCATATAGATGCAAAGCTGGCTTTATTGCTTGTTGCACAATTCTCGGCATTCTTCTTTTGGTGTTTTTTATTTTACATCTTGCAACACTTGTCATGGCAAAAACAAGTGTATGCGGCGATGTGGATTGTGGCTTTTCCTACCTCATGGTTTTTGTTCATGGGATATTCTGAATCTTTGTTTATAGTCTGTTGTTGTGTGATGCTGCGGCTGATGACAGAAAAACGGTGGGTGTATTCGGGGCTATGGGGTATTTTCTTGACCGCAACACGTTTGATTGGTTTGCCGGTATTAGCCGCGCCCTTAGGTGCGTGGATGATCATGAATTCTGTTCGATTGCGGCAACAACTTCGATCCAAACAAGTGGGCAGCGTGGTCAAAGACATGCTTTGTCCTGGGTTGATGATTCCAATAGGATCACTGGGGTGTCTCTGCTTTCTTGCCTATTGCGCGGTTCACCTTGGTTCATGGCACTTATATTTTGATATGGAACGCATGGGGTGGAATGCTACAGCCGACCCTTTTTTTTTATTCAAAGCACCTACTTGGTTGCCGCCTCCATGGGGATATCCCGTGGATTTAGCGCCCGCATTGCCTAATATATGGGGTAGGGTGTTGGTGTTCGATTTTTACCGATGGGCAGCCTATACTTTATCCGAATGTCTTGTTCCTTTGATGTTATGGCTAGAGCTATTTTTTGGAGTGTGGTTGTGGAAACAACGGCGGTGTATTTCTGAAAGCTGTTTGGTCTGGTACGTTGCAGGGTTGTTGTTATTTTTACTGACCTGTTTTTCTCTCTCCACACGCTACTATGAATCTATGAGTCGCTGTCTTTTGCCTGTTTGGGTCGTGTTGATCATCAGTGATGCATTGAACGAGCACTGTTCTTTCTTCTGTCGCTCTTCGCAGCCCATCATCCAAAGAGTGATCATGATGGGCTTAATGGTGATTGGTTTCGGGTTTTGGATCCAATTACTCAATCGATTTTTGCTTGGCTGGTGGGTAGCGTAAAGACTTCAACTCTTTAAACCGTGGGAGGGGCAGTGATGTCTGTATTGATCCATTCACTTAAGATAGTGATGATTTTTTGAGCTTGATCATCGCTAGAAATATTAAATTTGGATTTTTGCCAATATTGATTATTACGTTTTTGATAACGCCTAATGGAGTATTTAACGGGACCAAAACAATTTTTAGCGGCATCCCAATCTTGATAACGGAATATAATGGTGGTCCAAGCGCCTTTTGATAACACCTGTTTGCCTAATTCTCTGACTTTTTCTACCTGATCTTCTGTAAAAGCAACCGTTAAATCATCTATGGTTTCATTCATGCGGGATATACTCGTGGGTCCATTAGTAGATGGATTGTAATATCCCCTCTACAAAAGTCAAGGTAACACTCGGTTGGTAAGGTAAGGCATAAATCCAAACTTGGGGATTTTTACTCTTTGGGATGGCCTGATTGATATAAGTATTGTTGATCATATTGGGAGAGCCACACGCCGCAAAAACAGCATCAATGCTGTCTCCTATTTGAAACGATCCACCTTTACACGCGCTTAACCCGTTGGTCTGAGCTTGGTTGACACTGATACTCGCAACTTGGTTGTTGATCAAATTGACTTGAACATTGATCCCTTCAGAACCGCTGGGCAATGACCACATCTCGTACAGAGGTTGAATCCCTGGATAAAAATCTGGAGGACCTTGGTTGATTGTGGAATAAACCAATTGAGTCACAGGAACCTGTTGAGTCACAGGATTTCTACTGTCTGCACGAGAAGTAGGTTGGCCACATGCTTGGATGACTTGATCTTGGGTCATACCCGCATTGATATACGCATGATTTTGTGGACAATAGAAAGAAGTTGCTGCTTCGGCAAGGGTGCTGAAAAACAAAAGAAAGCTCGAGTAGACGTATTTATTCATTATGGTGATTCAATTCAATGAGTTTGTGTATAAGAGTATAGCTGGTATTTGTAATTTTCACAGGCTTGGTGTAAGGCTTGCTATTTTTTCGGTCTCTCGTTAATCTTCAAATTTGGTTCTTATTTTAATATCCCTTTGCCCCTAAGGATACAAGGTGTCCGCAGGCCGGATCAGGGGTAAAAAAACGCGGATAAGGATTGGGTGTTGCAATGGATAGCTCTAAAGGAAAAGCGTTTCGATACTTAGTAAAGCATCATGCTCCTTTGCCTATCATGGGTGCTGTTAATGCCTATAGTGCTATGCTTTTAGAGCGTGCGGGTGGGCAGGCATTATACGTTTCTGGCGCAGGTGTAGCAAACGCGTCTTATGGGTTGCCGGATTTAGGTATGACCAGTTTGCCGGACGTATTAGAAGATGTGCGGAGGATCTCTGAGGCGTGTTCGTTGCCAATGTTGGTGGATGTGGATACCGGCTGGGGCCATGCGTTTCAAATTGCACGCACGGTGACCCTGATGGAACGCGCAGGCGTGGCAGCTATTCACATTGAAGATCAAGTAAGCGCCAAACGTTGTGGCCATCGTCCCAATAAAGCTATTGTATCGATGCAGGAAATGGGCGATCGCCTCAAGGCAGCTGTAGATGCGCGCCAAGATCCTGATTTTGTGATTATGGCTCGTACCGATGCATATGCACGAGAAGGTTTATCCGCAGCATTGGATCGGGCAGCTTTCTATATCGAGCAAGGCGCCGATATGTTGTTTCCGGAAGCATTAACGCACTTAGACGATTACCGAGCCTTCACTGCTTTAAATGTGCCAGTATTGGCCAATATCACAGAGTTTGGTCAGACTCCTTTGTTGACACGCGACGCACTGGAACAAGTTGGCGTAGGGCTTGCCCTTTATCCATTGAGCGCATTCCGAGCGATGTCACAGGCGGCATTGAACGTATACCAAACAATTTTGCAACAGGGTACGCAAGCATCTTTGCTAGATCAGATGCAAACGCGCGAAGATTTGTATGATGTTTTAGGATATCGTGCCTACGAACAACGTTTAGACACTATGTTACAGGGCCGCGAGCAAGGAGATAAGGATGGCAGATAGTTCGGCAGGATTAGCAGGGGTGGTGGCAGGAAGATCCGCCATATGTACAGTGGGTCAAGCAGGCAAAGGATTAACCTATCGCGGTTATACGATCGAAGATCTGTCCGAACATGCAACCTTTGAAGAAGTCGCTTATTTACTGATGTATGGTCATTTACCGACTGCAACAGAATTGACAACTTACACAAAAAAACTCATTCAGTTGCGCACGTTGCCTGATACCTTAAAATCAGCGTTGAAATTGATTCCCAGCACAGCACATCCTATGGATGTGTTAAGAACAGGTTGTTCTATGCTGGGTACAATCGAGCCAGAAGACACAATGGCCAAGCAATATGATGTAGCGGATCGTTTATTGGCTTTGTTTCCCGGCATGTTGTGTTTTTGGTTTCATTATCACCAAACAGGCAAAGAGATTAGCGGAGAAAGTAACGAGTCTAGCCTAGGCGGACATTTTTTAGCGTTACTACAAGATAAGATACCATCGGCTTTGCATCGCGATATGATGAATGTATCCCTGATCCTTTATGCCGAACACGAGTTTAATGCGTCAACCTTTGCTGCAAGAGTTACTGCGGCTACTTTGGCTGATTTTTACTCTTGCATCACCTCAGCCATTGGCACATTGCGTGGTTCATTGCACGGAGGCGCCAATGAAGCAGCGATGGGGTTGATTGAGCGCTTCGAAACACCGGATGACGCAGAAGCGCAATTAATGAAAATGTTGGCTGATAAAGAAAAGATCATGGGATTTGGCCACCGTGTTTATAAAGACTGTGATCCAAGATCTGACATCATCAAACCATGGTCGAAACGTCTTGGCGAAGCAGATCATCATATGGCGTTATACACAATTTCAGAGCGCATCGAACTCGTTATGAGACGTGAGAAGCATTTATTTCCCAATTTGGATTTTTATAGCGCGTCTGCATACCATTATTGCGGTATCCCGACGTCATTTTTTACCCCGATTTTTGTGATGTCTCGCATCACCGGTTGGTCCGCGCATGTGTTTGAACAACGCGCAGATAATCGTCTCATTCGTCCCTCTTCCGTGTATACAGGCCCAGATCCTCGTCCTTTTTTGCTGTTGAGTGAGCGCTAAACAATGAATCTTACTGTTGAATCAAATATTAAGCCTGATTATGATCGCATCATTGCGGATATTGCAGACTATGTGTTGAACACGCCGATTCAAAGCGATTTGGCATATGAAACGGCGCGGTGGTGTTTGCTAGATACTTTAGGTTGCGGTATTTTGGCGCTAGGTTTCCCTGAATGTACTAAATTAATGGGCCCGGTTGTACCTGGCGCGTATTTGCTGGGCGGAGCCAGAGTTCCAGGTACGTCTTATGAATTAGATCCAGTGCAAGCTGCGTTTAATATAGGCACAATGATTCGCTGGTTAGATTTTAATGATACCTGGTTGGCAGCAGAATGGGGGCATCCTTCAGACAATTTGGGCGGAATTCTGGCTGTTGCTGATTATATGGCTCGCATCGCCGAACGCGAAGGCAAAGAGCCATTACGGATGCATCAAGTGTTGACTTTGATGATCAAAGCACATGAAATTCAGGGGTGTCTGGCCTTAGAAAATAGCTTTAATCGGGTTGGATTAGATCATGTGATCCTAGTAAAACTTGCAACTGCTGCAGTGGTTTGTGTGTTGTTGGGTGGCGATCGCGATATGATTCAGCGTACGCTTTCTCACGTGTTTGTGGATGGTCAAAGTTTGCGCACATATCGGCATGCGCCAAATGCGGGCTCAAGAAAGTCTTGGGCAGCAGGGGATGCAACAGCCCGTGCTGTGCGGCTGGCTTTGGTATGCCAAGCAGGTGAAATGGGTTATCCCAGTGCTTTGACTGTGCCGAAATGGGGTTTTTATGCTGTTTCTTTTGGCGGACAGTCGTTTGCTATGCAGCGCCGGTATGGTTCCTATGTGATGGAGCACGTGTTGTTTAAGATTTCTTATCCGGCGGAATTTCATGCACAAACTGCGGTGGAATGCGCCATTACTTTATACCCAGAGGTCAAAGATCGTTGGCACGAGATTGCTGAAATTGATTTGATCACCCATGAATCTGCGATTCGTATCATTTCCAAGGAGGGTGCGTTGCACAATCCTGCGGATCGAGATCATTGTTTACAGTACATGGTAGCAGTGGCCCTGCTGTTTGGTGATCTAAAAGCAGAGTATTATGAAGATAACATTGCGGCTGATCCCAGAATTGATGAATTACGATCTAAAATGCATGTGACGGAGGATATGCGATTTTCAAAAGAGTATCATGCGCCAGAGTTACGCTCGATTGCCAACCGTATTCAAATCACGTTTGTAGATGGCAGCACGACCCAACCTATAACGATTGAATATCCTTTAGGTCATCCAAGACGACGATCGGAAGGCTTGCCGGTGTTGATGGCGAAATGCCGAGCTAATTTAGCAACCCGCTATTCCCCAGATAAAGTGGAAGATATTTTAAATCATACGTCTGATGTAGCAACGTTATCTGCTATGTCTGTTGTGGAGTTTATGGACTTGTGGAGTGCCTAGCACAATGAAAAAAAGAACGGTATTTATGATTTCAGATGGTACAGGAATCACTGTTGAATCCTTGAGCAATAGTTTGATGTCACAATTTGAATCGATTCAATTTGAAAAAAAAGTTTTTCCGTTTGCCGATTCTATTGCCAAAATAGAAGTTATTTGCAGTGAAATAGAGCATTTTGCTGCAAATTCTGCTTTAAAACCCCTTGTATTTATGACTTTGGTCAATCCAGCTATTGGCGCGTGTATCAAAGAAACGTCGGCATGTGTGTTTGATTTATTCGATACTTTTTTATTGCCCTTAGAAGAAGAGTTAGGCATCAAAGCTTCGGACACAGTAGGACGGGCACATGCTGTTGACAGCGCAAGCTATGATCAGCGTATTGATGCGGTGAATTATGCTTTGGCCTATGATGATGGTATTAAAATTCATGGGTATGAACAAGCAGATATGGTATTAGTGGGTGTATCTCGTTGCGGTAAAACACCAAGCTGCTTGTATATGGCCTTACAATTTGGCATATTTGCCGCTAACTATCCCTTTACAATGGATGAGTTGTCAAATCATCAATTACCTGAAATTTTGCAGCCTTTTCGTGCGAAGTTGTTTGGGTTGACCATCGATCCGCTACGTTTGCAATCGATTCGCTCAGAACGACGTCCCAATACAGCGTATTCTTCTTTTGAGCAATGTCGCCGTGAGGTGCAAGAAGCCGAGTTGATGTATCAACGAGAAAAAATACCGTATTTGGATTCTACCCATTTTTCTATTGAAGAAATTGCAACTAAGATCATGTCGATTGCTAAAATAAAAAGACGCATTTGAGATGATCACACCCAAAAGGAGCTTTTATGATGTCATTATGGCAAAAGTTTAAAAAATTTTATAAGGCTTCTTCAGAAAATAGAATGAGTTTTTTTAATATTCTTGCGTTTGCAGTTGTTCCTATTATAGGTATGGCTATTTTGTATATTTTGGTCCATATTTTCTGGATTTAGACAACCTCGACTTTAGCCATTTTCCCAGAACCGTTCGCCCAGAGGAGCGTGCGTAGCACGCGTCTCGAACTGAGTGATCCCCACGAATTACCAAACACGATTAAGCTCCTGTTCAATAATAACTCATATATGGACCCTACCGGTACTGCAATAGGAAGAACTTAATTTTTAGCAAA